>CAYVVO010000095.1:0-7962 GCA_964455275.1 uncultured Candidatus Bathyarchaeia archaeon
GTCCAGTCTACGGAGCAGCCTAGGCGTATAATGGCTTCTTTCATGATGCCTATGTACTTGCTTATGACCTGTTTACAGAGCTTAACAAATTCTGCTGGGGGCACATCCGTTTTTTTGATTTTATGTATTTCTTCGGTTCTGATTTCGGTTGGTAGTCCGTGGCAGTCCCAGCCCTGTGGGAAAAGAACATTGTAGCCTCGCATCCGTTTGTACCGGGCTAGGGCGTCTATGTATGTCCAGTTGAGGACGTTTCCCATGTGAAAGTCGCCTGAAGGGTACGGGGGAGGAGTGTCTATGGTGAAGACTGGGCGGCTGCTGTCTGCTCGGTCGAAACGGTATATGCCCATCTCTTCCCAGTTCTGCTGCCACTTCTCCTCGATCGCAAGTAAATTGAATTTTTTGGGGAATTTCTTCATCAGTCAGCCTCTATAATGTCTGTTTTATCGTAAAATTAACGGGGAAGTAATTTAGCTTTTGGGCTAATTAGATAGATCTTGCTCAGTTAACATATTATAGTAAATTGTGAAATTTCAATCATTACATTCTAGATTAACACCTAAATCATTAAGTGTCTGCAACAATCAATTATAGCGAACTTTTATAAGTGCTCGATTAAAAAACAAAGCGATAATTCATGTTTGTGGAAAAGCTTTCAGTCGTTGATGATGAAAAAGTCATCAAAAAGAGTGCTGCTAGTATGCACTACTCTGATAGAATGGGTGTTCCAAAAATATCAGAAGGGTATTTGGTACTCACGAATAAGCGGCTGATTTTTGCGGGTCGTAGTGCACTTAAAAAAGCTGCAACCCAAGTGTTCAAGTTAGTAATTGGGGCAACAGCAAATCTTCCGGGAGGAGAAAGCCCGTTTGTAGAACAGTTCAAAGGGGTAATTGAATTCCCGTTTGCGGGAATTGATGAAGTTGGCAAAGGTGGTCGAACAATCAGAAGCGTAGGCATGCAGACCCTTAAATTTAGTTATAAGGGAACAGGCGAATTCAGGTTTCAGCTACCTGCGTTAGGTGGAAAAGTTGAAGATTGGATAAAAATCATAAAAACAACTATGGAATCGTCGACTTTCAAAGAAGAGACAGCAGATTTTTCGTCAATAAAATTGGTAGACATATTTCCAAAATTACCTTTTAATGAATGGGTTGACATTCGAGAGATAGTTGGATACACTGCTGGAGTTAAAAAAACGTTGTTTCTTCGAAGACACGAAGGCGGTGTAGACATTAAAGAGGTGCCAGTCACTTCGGAGCAGCCGGATTCTAGATTAAAAAAGTGTTGGCTACAAGGAATCAACGGCTCATTTGATATTGTTGAACAGGGGACAACAAACTTAGAAAACGCGATAAAAGGTGTTGAACAATTGGCAAAGACTCCTGTAATCCAAAATTCTGCATCGTGTCCGTTTACTTTAGGTTTTAAGGGCAATACATCTTCAATTGAGATGTACAAAGTTTCAGAAGGCAAATTCTTTTTTAGGGCAACATATGGGGAGCAAGAACTAACAGGAGAACTCGAAACAGCAGACCTGAAGGATTGCATAACTGACTACTTTAACAGCATGGAACTCAGATGCAGAAACTTGCTAAAGGAAAGCTAAACACCCACATTCTTAACTAAACTGTGCTGCTACTCAAAACAGCTTCAATTTCTGATTCTCCACTGCTAATCACTGGAAGTCCTTTATGTTTTTTCAGGGTTCCCTCGGTTAAATCAACAATCCATGAGACAGTGTAATTTGTTACTAGCAGGTCTCGTTTTTTGGCTTTCTCAAGTATCCAATCAATGTTGTGGGCGTGTTTAAACGCGAAAACCAAAACGGTTGTAGTTGGACAAAGTGGCGGCATGGCGGCTTTTTTTCGCGCCTTATGAACCGATTTCAGGACCTGTTTAATTTCATCTTCAGATAATGTGTCCCCGTTTAGGAAGGCAATCATTCTTTTTGTTGTAACCACTGTTGTTGTCTCATCACGAGCCACCGCTAAATCAATTCTTTCATTGTAACCGTCCAGTTTTTTCCAGCCATTCTCGAAAAGCTGTTCAGCCGCCTTTTTTATGAAAAGACTGTAATTCATTTTTGTTCCCCTGCGTCAACTTGCATTTTTAGGTTACATTCGGGCACAACGGTTTCAAGGAAGTATAGCAGAGCTGCGGGAATGGCGTTCAGCTCTGATTTGAACACTTCGAAAGTGAGTCCATTTAACGGTATTTCTTGACCTGTTCCAATGTTTCCAAAATCGTCAAGGTCAAAAGCCACTTCAGGCAATTTATGGCTAGCGCGCAACAGATGTTCATAGACTTGTTTTAAGTCCACATTTTTTAATTCACTTCGTAACATGATTATCGAATACAAGAAAAGGTAGCCATTTGCAACTGTGATTGTTGCTGGAAAATTTATTCCTTTAATGTTCCAAGCAATCAACAGGTTTTGTTCTTGTTCAGCACTGAAAGGTATTTCCATTTTTTTAAGATACTGTTTAGTTGTTGTTAGTGCATTATTCACGTCTATTTCTGAAGACATAATTATCCTTCTTTGAACAGTTGATACTTGTTAGATAGTGATTCTTGCTTTAAAGTCTGTAGATAAATTGTGGTGTAATTAACTCAAGCTTTAATTATTACCCAAACAAAAGTAAAGCCATTAACGCTCAGGTTTTGATTGGTGTTGCCAATTACTTATGTTCATGACGGAATTATTCACGATCAGGGCGGACTTGTTTACAAGGAAAGTTGGAAAGGACTACAGATAATTAGTGTAAACACAAGAACAGAAACAGTGTCTAACCAACTTGTGCAAGGAGCACAAAACAGAATATCCCAAACAACAACGAATACGCCTGATATGTCAAATCAGGTAAACAGCCTTATCATGGGAACAATAGTGGGTGCGGCTGGAATTGCGGGTATGTATGCAGTGAAGCCGTCTGTTAAACAATTTGTCAACACAGCAACACAAAAGAAGGTTAGTGCGTCTAAGAAACCCTCCCCCAAAAAAAGTGAACTTGATTTTAAGTTTTCGTCGGATACGCAAAATCCTTCAGATGCTAAAATTGTTAACATATCTGCAATTATTCAACAAACAGCACAAACAACGAATACACATATCGGAGCAGACGAAGCGACGTTCATAAAACCTGACGACTCACCAGCAAACACTGAATCGAGCAGCAAACAAACGACGGCTCCCAAAACTACAATCAGTTCAGCGCCCAAGGATGATGGTCAAAAGCTTTCTGCGCAAGAAAACAAACCGCTCACGTTCAAAGAGATGAATGAAACCCAGTTGGACGCAGCGGATAAAACTGCCACCCAAGCTGAGGGAACAAGCACGCTATTTTTTGCTGGTCCTCTTTATTTCGCTATGAAGAAAAGCCCCGTTGGAAAATATGCCAGTTTGGCTTTGGCGGGGTTTCAGTTGTTTAACAAGGGATTGTTAATGACTGGACAGATTCCTATTGAACAAGAACTTAACATGGATGGCGACTTTGGTAAAGCAGCGTGGCATGAAATTAATACTCTTGGAGTAGGCATGTTAACCACGTTTATACCCGTGGTTGGGTCTGCAATAGTTCTTGCGGATGCCGGTGTTAGCGCTTTAACAGGCACTTCGGTTATTGAAGAAACTGTTCGTGTGGTTGAGAATGGAGCAATAAACGCTATTGACGCTAAATACAACCGAGAATGGTATTCAACTGCACCTAAAGTTGAAAATCTTGAAAATTACATAACGAAGCTGGAGGAGTCGATTCAGACCTCTGAACCAGGTCAAAGAAGGGATAAACAGGTTAAGTTGTTACAAAAAGTCCAAAAATACAAAACGGAAGTAGCTACACGGAAAAACATCAGAGAATTCAACACTAAAATGTTCAACAGCGAGTTTTCTTCTTTTGAACCATAAAAACTGGAGTGCTTATTAAAAAACGTGAATGAGGTCGATGTTTGTGCGGTATTCACTTTCAATGTATGAGGCTTTAGCTTTATCACAAATATTTGCCAACAAAATTGACGAAAAATCTCCGTTAAAAGATTTCTTTGAAGAACTGCAGTTGACACCTTCTGCTGAAAAAAATGTTGAGCTAGTGAAATCAAGAATTTTGGCTGAAAGCTTTGCGTCGAAAGCACTTGAACAAATTTTTGACGTTTTAGAAAACCCTGAAAGACTGTATACCGTGTTTGTCAAGACCCACTCTGAGGTTCAGGTTCTCAATTTTTTTGAGAAAAACAAAAAGATTGTGCCGTTTTCTAACGAGGACCAAATAGTGCATTTAGATTCGACACTTAGTAGAGATGATTTGGCGAACTTTGTTTCAACTCAAATTGGAGAAACAACCGATGACGGGTCTCCGCTGACTGTATCGTTAAGTTTTGTCGAGTTTCTTGTTTTGTCGGCGGCATCTGCACTTAGTAGAACCAGTTCAAAAGACTCGATAACCAATCTTCTCGGTGAAGCATCGTTCACAAAGAAGATGTTAGTCACCAAATTCTCGGCGTCAGACCAACTTGTTTTCAATGTTACCTCTGAAATGAAAGCTTCGATGAAAGATGAAGGGGTAATACTCAAAGCGGCAGATTCGTTGATACAGAAAGGCTTTCTCAACTGCTCAAAGTCGGACGGGGTTCTTACAGTTGATGACCGGTTCACGGAAATAACTAATGTGCTTTCGTCGCCTGACCTTGTGGTTGTTGTCTGCAACTCCGATTTTAGCGGCAGTTTTCGTTGCTTTTCTTTTGTGAAAAGTTGGGACAAGGAGCTAATCTCCATTGTGAGCAGTGGCAATCAAACGGTTGATTCGGTTGTAACGGTTGAAAGACGTTTTTCGTCAGAATTGAAGGGTTATGTTCAGGACAGTTTGTACAGTTTACGTGGCGCAAAGAGAGTTGCGAAGGTAACTCAACAGAATAGTTTGCAGAAGGGGCAACAGTTCATTCAAGCAGGCAAATTCGGTGATGCAGTAACACTTTTTCATGAAGCTTTACGGTTGACTCCGAACGATTCTGATGTCTGGTATTGGTTGGGTGTTTCGTATCATCGTATGAATCTTTTGTTTGACGCGGTTAGATGCTACAACAAAGCTGTGAACCTTGATTCGAACAACGCAAAGGCTTGGTTTGATTTAGGTTTTGCACATTATCAAATGAATGAATACCCTGAGGCAGCAAAATGTTTCAGCAAAATCACAGAAATTAATCCGCAACCGCATGACGCTTGGTTCTGGGCGGGGCTTTCATACGGAAACTACGGAGAATTCAAGTTAGCAAGCAATTATCTTTCTGAAGCAGCTCAACGCAAACCCGACGATCCTCAGATTTGGTACAGTTTAGGGCAAGCGTCTGTTGAGGTGCTAAATCAATCTCGAAATGAGGCGGAGGCAAAGAAAATGGCTAAGAGCGCTTTACAATATTTGAGGAACGCGGAAGAAAAGGGAATTAAAAAAGTAATATCAAAGGACAACTATAACAATTTCACGGCTCAAATAAAACAGCTTGCTGATCTTTTGGCGAACTAACGGGGCACCTAGAAACTTAATCACCAAAATGACGGCAAGGGCACTTCAGGTTTTTGCTTGTAACTTCTAAGAATATCACATAATTAAAAGAAATCCGCTTACAGCAAGGCTAACCAAAACAAGTGTGTCAGGTTCCTCCGAAAACAAAAAAATCTGGAGCATAATTTGAGACACAATAGAAGCAGACTGCAATTGCGGGTTATGCTGACGATAATATTAAAACAAATTTGTTTAAATCGGTCATAACTCGATGGGATTAGATTCAATATAAAAATATTAATTAAAAAAGAGGGCGATTTAGAACCATCATCATGTAATACGTTAATTTAGCTTTTAGGTAAACTGCACGTCATTTAGTATACCGTTCACTTTGGTTTTCTTTTCGCGGTAGCCTGCCTAGCATGTTTAGGAGTTTGTCGCTTACTGTGATGAATCGGGCGTTTCCGTTTTTGGATGCTTTGATGTAGATTTTTTTCTTTTTGGGGCTCCCCGCAATAATGAGTTTGGGCATCTACTGTAACCCCCCTTTTTGGATGTTGGGAAGTTATCCAAAACTCATGTTTTCATCAAATCTTCAAGTTGCTTTCTGAAAACCGCTCTGGTTTCCTTAACAACTCTTTCCTTTTCTTTATCGGCACCTAATTTGGCGATAACGTTTTTGATTGCATTAATATTAATTTTTAAGCCTGTTCCCTTTGACAAGTCTTCTAGCGTAATCAGAAGCTCGTCATGCTCTTTACCAATTTCCTCATCTTCCAGCATCATACCTAACACGATGTCGTTTAACAGATAATGCGCTTGAATTGCTGTTTTTGCATCATAATAGTTTGGATGAATTTCTTTAAGAAACTCATTCTCTGAATCTAATCTACCAAAATAATCATGCAACAACCTCAAAAGATTATAGGCTTCTTTCGAGGTTTCTTCCGGGAGGCGTTCCTTTATAGCGGATGAAAGCTTCGTAAAATCCAGTTCTATTATTTTCATCTCTTGATCTGTTAGCTTCGCCGCGTTTTCTTCAGAGCACTTCAAAAAGCCCTCAACGCGATCCCAGTCAACCCATCCGTGTAAACTCCTGAGAATGTCAAATAATGAATCAGCTATGTTCATGGCTATGCTAACTGTCTTGCTTATTTCGTTTCTTTTTTGTTGCGCTACTTCTTTATCTTCAAACACCTTTTTCTGTTCTCTAGAAGCCTTAGGTAATCTTTCGAATATTGTTCCAGCTGATTTCGTCTCTTCTATAACAAATATGTCAGTGGTTCCTTTCCATGTAATGCTTATTTCTTTTCCAACTCGGTCCATTCTCTCTATGTCAGCCATTGGTATGTCCCTGACAAGTTCCTTCCGCTTTCTGAGACGCCCTTTCTCTATATGAAACTTTATGGCATTATCAATAAACTCTAACGTACCGCTACCGAGACCTATCAGATAGGCTTTCACTGCAGATTCTGAAAATTCTGTTTCGGTCTGCTGTTTTAGGGATTTCATGGTAACTAGCTACTGACCCTAACTTGATATAAGCTTTAATATTCAAGTGCAAACGAACGGTTCCACAATTTGAGTGTTCAGCTGTAGACGGGTGTGAAATCCACATTCATGCTTTCTTCATGAGAGACTTGTTTTCTCTGTCAAAAGAAAAGTCGAGGTAGTTTTGGCTGTAGAACAGTTTAAGATATTCTTCTGCATACTTGAGGTTGAATGGTAGGTCTTGGGCATATACCTGCTTCTTTTGTCTAAGTAACTCTTCAATAGCCATTTCTGCTAGCGGATAGTTTAGTAAAATCTCCTTTTTCTCATTGTATGCCACTATTGAATCTACAAGCTCATCTAGATAGGATAGTGATTTGGGCAGATTTTCCATCACTTGACTCAGCTCATACTTTGATGAGTTAACTACCATCTCCATTTCAGATGTTACTTGTTTTCTCCACTCAACGTTTTTCTCCCACGAATAATCTTTTGTGAGTAGCAGACTTTCGATTGCTTTCTCATTACTCGTTAACTCTTCTTGAACAATCAAAATTACGTCTCTAGCAATTGTTAATGAAGATTGGAGTACTTCTCTTATGATTAGAATGTTCATGACGTTCAATGTCTTTTTTTTCATGTAAACTCTGACATCTTCGGCTCTTTTCACTAGATCCATCAATTTCGGAAAATTATCGCCTAGGACTGGTAACAACCTTTCACTTTGAGTGCTTAGATTAGCTATTGAATTTAGAGATTTCTGAAGACAGCCCATAGACTTGGAAATCTCAGCACTATACTGCCTCTGCCAATTATGGAGTGCAGCAAAAAGAGCGTTCAACCCAATCCATGAAACTGTGTTTTCGTCAAGTTTTTTCCTAGCAAATGTTACTGCTAAGCTTTTCTCAGGAAGATTTGGGTCGTATAAGGACCTAATAAGGTCATAACTTTGTTCGGCGACCTGCATGACTTTGGTGGT
>CAYVVO010000096.1:0-1507 GCA_964455275.1 uncultured Candidatus Bathyarchaeia archaeon
CACCCTTGCGTTCAACAATCTCGACGGGTTGCTTCTCAAGAGGCATCCGTTTCGAACCGTTAACAAGTATGTTCCTCATGAAAACACCTTGACGAAAGGCTAACAACAACAATTAATATATACCTTACGATAATGCGGGCAACAAAACAATAACCACAATATTATGCCAACCCGCCTCATTTACAACGCAAACAATTCTCCCACCTGAAAGATCAGCAAATTTAGCCCACGCCCGTTTTGCGTTAAAATTGTAGTAAACATTGATAAATAGGACACGTTCATAGTGAAAAATATGGTTGAACAGTTAAAAGAGGCATGCGGGGTTTTCGGGGCACAAAATTTCGAAAACAGAGACATGTTCCCCTACGTTTACTGGGGACTAAGAGCCCAGAATCACCGCGGTCACCAATCCCACGGCTTCCTCACCTTTGACGGAACATTCCACAGCCACAAAGGCTTAGACTTGGTTCCGAAAATAAGAAAGGAAGACATCCAAAATTGGCTAACAAACCTGCCGGGATCCGTTGGATTGGGACACGTCAGATACTCCACATCTGGCGGAACCGATTACCAATCACTGGTGAAGAGCACTCAACCAATTTTAGAGAAACGGGGAGAAAAACAGATCGCCATAGCATTCAACGGCAACATAGTTAACACTCCAGAAATAATAAAGGAAATCAGAGAAGAAACACCCAACTTCAGATTCAACTACGACGCAGAACTGATCTCCAAAAAACTCCTAAGAGGCGGAAAAGACAGCGACCTAGCCTCATCCGTAAAAAGATGCATGAAAGAAATGGAAGGCGCCTTCTCTGTGGCTGGAATGACAGAAAAAGGAGAACTGTTCGCCTTCAGAGACCCCTGCGGAATAAGACCCCTATGCTGTGGCTGCAGCAAAGACCGAAAAACCTGCGCAGTCTCCTCAGAATCCGTGGGCTTAGACATCAACAGCTTCGAATTCGATTTTGAGGTAAACCCGGGAGAACTTGTGACCTCCTCAAAGGACGGGTTCACCCGGAATCAGCTGGTTTATAGCGAAAAAAGGGCATTATGCGCCTTCGAGTTCGCCTACTTCGCCAGACCAGACTCCAAACTGGGAAACAGGTACGTTTACGAGGTCCGAGAACAATTCGGAAGAAACTTCGCATGGGAATACCCTGAAACCACCAGCAAAGTGGACATGATAATGTCCATGCCCGAAACAGGCAACGACGCAGCCTTCGGATACCACGAGTTGACGGGAATAAGGTGGGAAAGAGCCTCCAGAAGACACAGGTACGTGGCAGAAAGAGCCTTCATTCTGCTTCCGGATGAACGATACGGCACCATAGACCGGAAAATCAACATTGTCGACCATAAACTGGCTGGAAAAAACGTTGCAGTGGTGGACGACAGCATCGTCAGAGGAGACACCACCAAGGTTGTGGTGAACAAACTGCGAGAAATGGGCGCAAACAAAATCTATCTTTTCATCACCTTCCCCAGAATAATTGGTCCATGCTTC
>CAYVVO010000097.1:0-2485 GCA_964455275.1 uncultured Candidatus Bathyarchaeia archaeon
TGAACAGTCAGTTCCTGGTCCTGGGGGTCAACGCATTTGGGTAGAGATTACTGCTAATCCCATCAGAGACGAAAATGGAAACATAGTTGCAGCCTCGGAACTTTCTGTATTCTTAGACGAACGAAAACAACTGGAAAATAAGCTTCGAGAGGCAGAAAACAGGTATCATGCACTTTTCGATAAGGCTCCGTTGGGCATCTTAATTATTGACTCTACCGGAACCGCAGTCGAGTTCAACGAAGAAGCCCATCGTCAAATTGGTTATTCAAGAAAGGAATTTGCAAAACTCGCTGTTTCTGACTATGAGGTTCTAGAAACCTCTGAGGAAACAAGAGCACGCATGGAAAAAACAGTGAAGACGGGAAAAGATGAGTTCGAAACCAAACATCGCACTAAAACGGGTGAAATCAGAGATGTCATAAACACAGTACAGGTGATTGAGCTGTCTGGAAAGAAGTTTTTCCATGTCATTACGCGGGATATCACTGAACGGAAAAGGGCTGAGGAGATGCTTCGGGAGAGCGAGAAGCGTTTTAGAGATTTAAGTGAATTACTTCCTGAAGTTGTTTTTGAGACGGATGCTAATGCGTTGCTTACATTCGTGAATCAGGCTGCAATTGAGCGATTTGGTTATTCTCAGGAGGATTTTGATAAAGGTTTGACTGCTCTTCAGATGTTAGTTCCCGAGGATCGGAAAAGAGCCAAAGAGAATATTGATAGGGTATTACGTGGAGAAAACATAGGCCCCAATGAATACACGGGACTGAGGAAAGACGGCACCACATTTCCATTTATCATAAATTCCACGCCTATTATCCAGGGAAATAAAACTGTGGGTATGCGAGGAGTGATTGTAGACATCACAGATCTCAAGAAGGCTGAGGAGGCGCTTCGGGAGAGTGAGAAGAAGTACCGTGAGTTGCTTAATGGAATGAATGACACGGCTTGGGTCATCGATTTTGATTGTAACATTATTGAGGTGAATGATGCTGCTGTTGAGGTTATGGGCTATTCTAGGGAAGAATTTCGGTCTATGAGGCTTACAGGTATTGACTCTAATCTGGATCCTGAAGAAATTAAAGGTCTTGTTGAAGGCATGCCAGCCGATGAAATACAGGTTTTCGAAACAGTGCACACCACCAAAGATGGAAAAAAGATTCCGGTGGAAATATCATCCAGCCTTGTGACCTACCGAGGAAAACGTGCGATCTTGAGTATTGCACGAGACATCACCGAACGGAAGAAGGCACGGGAGGAATTGAGGGCGTCAAAAGAGAGGTACAGAACTGTTTTTGAGAATACTGGCACCGCGATGTGTATTCTTGAGGAAGATAAGACGATTTCGATGTTCAACCGGCAGTTTGAAGAGGTAAGTGGATACTCTCGAAAAGAGGTAAATGGAAAGAAGTGGACTGAATTTGTCACCAAAGACTGTTTGAAACGAATGAAAAAATACCACGAAGCAAGGAGAAAGAAAAGTGGAAAAGCACCCACGCATTACTCCTTCGACTTCATCACTAAAAAAGGGCAGATAAAGAATTGCATGATCACAGTCAACCTGATACCTGGAACAAAAAAATCAGTAGCTTCTATCTTAGACATCACCGAGTCGAAGAAAGCCGAGAAAGCGCTGCTGGAAGCTGAGGAGAAATATCGGGAAACTATTGTAAACGCCAATGTTGGGGTTATATGTTATGATCCAGAAGGTGACGTGAAAATTCTCAATCCAAAAATGGAGCAGATGACGGGGTTCAAGAGATCGGAAATTCCAACTTTGCACCATTGGTTCGAGAAGCTGTATCCCAACAAGGATGAAAGATGCAAAATCAGGGACAGATGGTTCAAAAGAATGTCGGAGGAAGGCGAAGTCAAAGAAGGACAAGCCATAATCACCACCAAAGACGGTAAACGCCGCAATTTCCTGTTTAACGGTGTTCGCCTAGAATCAGGAGACTCCATATCATTCGCCGAAGACATCACTGAACGCAAGGAAGCAGAGAAAAAGTTGGATGAGATAATGAATGAACTGGTGACAATTAACGAAAAGTTGGGTGTGGTTGGCAGGTTGACGCGGCATGATGCCCGAAACAAGCTCTCTGTTATCGCCAACAACGTTTATTTGGCTAAACAGAAACTACCAGCCAACCATAATTCTTTAGAATTTTTGACTGACGTGGAATCAGCTATTGATCAGATGGATAAAATTTTTGATTTCGCAAGAACCTATGAGATGCTGGGCGTGGAGGAGCTGTCCCACATGGATGTTGGGAAGAGCGTTGAGGAAGCAGCCATACTGCTTTCAGGCATGAATGATGTAAAGCTTGTGAATGAATGCAAGGGCTTGACGGTGATGGCTGATTCGCTGCTGAGACAGCTTTTCTACAATCTTATTGATAACACAATGAAGCATGGAGAAAAGGTCAGCCAAATCCGAGTGTACCACGAAGAGGGGGAGGATCATCTGAAGCTGGTTTATGAGGATGAC
>CAYVVO010000098.1:0-3599 GCA_964455275.1 uncultured Candidatus Bathyarchaeia archaeon
GTGAAACCGCTGACACGCCATGCTCGCGGAAAGCTTCTTCGGGAACAAGCACAGTCAAAGCAGGCTTGCCAGACTCTTCGTATTCCCCGATTATTTTGTCCAGAAACTCTCCGTTCAGCAGAGGAAGATCAGCTGAAACAACCAAAACAGGGCATTTCAGGTTTGCGTCCTGAATCGCTTGCTGCAAGTCGGCGTGGTATCCTTTTCCATCAGTTTCCACAACCTTCACGGATGCTTCTGCTGCCTCCTGTGCCGTTTTTGGACTGAATGACGTTACCGCCACGATTGTTTCTGCGATTCTTTCGGATTCCTTGGTGGCTTCAATAACTCTTCGTATGAGCGGCTTGCCCATGAATTGTGCCATCGGCTTTTCCGTGCCTACACCGAATCGTGTTCCTTTTCCTCCTGCCATTATCAACGCTACGACATGCACTTTCAAATCACCAGCACAAGCAACGCAAACATTCTTGCCACCTCGTTAGTGGCGCCGAATATATCCCCGTTTACGCCCCCAAAAAGTTGTTTGCCCAAGATTATCATGAAGCCCCCCACCAGTATTCCAGCTGCTACAGCCAACGCGCCGCCTAGACCAAGCAAGGCAACGCCGACGGCAAGGGAGATGATTAACGAAATCGCGTATAAGCCATGGTTTTTTTTCATAAAATCAATGAAACTTCTGCCCTTTCCCCTCTTATCTTCAAGACGCTGCGGCGGGGATGTGCCCTGCCATGCGGTTGTAACCATAGCCAGCTTCGCTGACACCTCTGCTACTATGAGGGCTTGGATGATACAATCTGTTTTTGTCAGGAAGATAAGTAAGAGCGTGAAGAAGGAAACGATGAGCGCAAGAAAGGCTCCTGCCCGGGTAACAGTCCACACGTGAGCAATGTCCATCTTCTCTTTAAGAGACGCCTTTCTTATGCCCAAAGCATTGCCAACATCAACTAACCCGTCTGTGTGCTGAAGCCCTATTACCGCAAGCAGGAAGGCGACGGTCATAAAGCTTGCAAGCCCCTTGGCTGCAAACTCGAAAAACAGTTGGTGAGCGCCTGAGAATATCACCGTGTTTACGGAGCCGAAGAGAAGAAACAAAACGTTGCTTGTAAAGAAGCAGTAGATGCCGGCAACAAATCCTATAATGGCTCCTATCACCGGAAACAGGAACATGAATCGAGCGGAGATGTCCAAGAAGCTCTCATCCATCCTAAATGGGATGGCTGTGAGAAAAGCCATCAACCCCCTGAACACTCTTACAGCTTTCACCCTCAACCCCCGCTGATGAACTCACGGATTGTCTGCTTGTGGGCGCGTGAACTCCCAGCAGACATTATATCTCCACACGTCGCCCAACTTAGTCAACCTTATCTCCTGTTCGTCAACTTCGATTAAACCCTTTTTCTCCAGTTCGTCGATTGTGGCTTCAAAGGCTTCTTCCGGCAATTTTCCGAAGCGCCTCTTGAACTCCCTTTTGTTGACGGGCAGGCGAATATACAGTCGCATCATCATCTTTCCCATCTCATCCTCTACCGAACTCACCGAAAGCCTTGATATCGGAAACTTTCCACCTTTAACCGCCTCAATATACGCTTCTGCAGGTTCAATGTCCACGTAAGAAAATTTCCCTAACGTTCCCATGAAGGAGCCTGCACCAGTGCTGAGAATCTCCATGCATGGCTCTTGGAAGTCCTCTGCTATTCTGGAGAAGCGGTTATGGCATGTCGGATTGTATCCTGCCGCCTTGAATGTGTTCTGCGCCTCAAGATACATCTCTGTTTCATCATTTTGGTCTCCTCTAGGCGGTAAATCGCCAGACTGAAGCTGTTTGGCTAGCTTCGTTTCCGGGTAAACGTCCAAAACATAGCAGTCGACGCTTTCCACATCCAAATCTAAGGCTCTTTGAACATCTCTGTTCCAGACTTTCAAGGTTTGCCCTGGAAGGTTATACATCAAGTCGATGCTTACCCGAAGCCCCAGCTTGCGTGCAGTCTTAACAGTCTCCTCGGCACTCCTTGCGTTATCTCGCAGATTAAACATTCTTCTTGTGCCGTTGTCAAACGTCTGTATCCCCACATCCAGCTGGTCCACACCGTATTCTGACAGCGCCTTGAGTTTCTTGTAGCCGAAATCGTGAGTGCAGCCTGTGATCTTGATTTCTCTGCTGTCATCGAAATTGAAGTTTTTTTCGCAGAACGCTAAGATGTCAATTGTCTGTTCGGTGGACATGAGGCTTGGGGTTCCACCTGCTAGATATATCTCAGCGAACTCGCTTGTCTTGACGTACTTTGTTTCCGCGTATATGTTCAAAGCTTTCTTCAATGCAGAGAGATACTTTCCCATCTCGTTGTTATACATCAGTTCTGTGGGAAAATAGCAGAAGCTGCACTTCATGGTGCAGAAGGGTATCCAAGGCTGCAATTCCTTCTTTTCACCGTTGGTGTTCTCGTTTCCCAGAAAGTCTATGAAGGCTTGCAGATTCTCAGGCGCAACTTCTGGATAGTCTCGGTAGGTGTAGGGTGGCCAGTGCTTGGTTTCTTTGTAGACAACTGGCGTTTTAGCGTGTTTACCTGTCATTATCTTATGATATCTCCGTCCTCTCGTTTTTTAAATCAATGTTAATTTATGGCATAACAGTTTCGGAAATTTTTTCGATTGAGTTTCCTCCATGCTTTTTATGCCAATTCTCTTGCTGTCTCTTGGAGCGCTTTCCTGTTTTAATGTTTTGCAACTTTTAAAAACTTATGCCAACAAAGCTTTTGGTATACAAACATGCTTCTTTAGTAAAAAGTTGTGAACTGTACGATTTGACAGAAAGCTTATATAGAATTCCGTGCCAGAACCGTTTCTCTAGCAACTGTGTAAAACGAACATTGGTGAAATAGTTTGATTTATTTTTTGGTTGGTTTTGTGGTGCTCTTTGTTTTGATGTTGCTTGTCGGCATCAACGACCCTACTGGCGGAACAAGCATGAAAGGCTGGTGCTACCAATATCTTGTTGTAGCGCTGGTGTTCGATGCGCTTGCAGTTTTTGCCCTGATTTACCAAAACGCCCTACTCACTGAATTGCTGCTCGGCGTCGCCGCAGGCTCCGCAACCGTGCTAGGCATCCACGTGGCACACCACATCCAAGAAGAAAACGAAGGGCACGGTCATTCACACTAGTTCGATGGATGTCTTTTCCCTTTTAGGTAACTGATTTAAGACAATTGCTTGTTAACTTGATGTGTTCTAGAGGTTCTATTATGAAACAGTACGATTTAATCTCCATAGGCACAGGCTCCGCAATGAGTGTTGTGGAGGCAATGATTCAAGAGAACCCGAAGATCAGGGTTGCGGTCATAGACAAGGATGAGCCGGGCGGCATCTGTTTAACAAGAGGCTGCATCCCCTCCAAACTGCTTCTTTACCCCGCGGAGTTGGTGAGAACAGTCGAAAAGGCTAGAATGTTCGGAATCGACTCCGAAATAAAAAAGGTAGACTTCAGACAGGTCATGGAAAGGATGAGAAACATAATCCACGGGGACATAAACAAGATCCGCCAAGGGCTTTCTCACTCAAAACATGTGGACTATTACCCTGAAGCTGCAGAATTTGTTGCCCCA
>CAYVVO010000099.1:0-1011 GCA_964455275.1 uncultured Candidatus Bathyarchaeia archaeon
GCAAACATTTACTATAAATAGGGTGTTGCGTCAACACGTTAGATAGAACCCACATCAACAGGCTGGTATCGATGACAGAATTAATCTCTGAAGGAGACGACATCTTTCTTTACTTGGACAGAAAAAGAACATACCTCGTCAGAGTGGAAGCAGAAAAAAGCTTTCACACCCACAAGGGCTACATCCAGCTAGGCGACCTCATAGGAAAAGAGTATGGAACACGGATAGTCAGCAGCATGAACATAGAGTTTGTTGCCCTAAAACCCACTCTGCGCGACAACATTTTCAAGTCAAGTAGACGAACACAGATTTCATACCCCAAGGACATAGCCCTCATCATCATGTACAGCGGAATAGGACCCGGAAGCCGCGTAGTAGAGGCGGGAACCGGAACCGGCGCACTCACAAGCGCCATAGCACACTACATCAAACCCGCAGGTCGCGTCTACACCTACGAATTACGGCAAGAGTTCCAAAAAAACGCCAAAAAAAACTTGGAACGCGCAGGGCTCCTTGATTATGTGGAACTAAAAGAGGGGGACATAACTGAGGGGATTGAAGAAAAAGATTTGGATGCAGTTATTTTGGACATGGCAACGCCGTGGATGGTCGTTCCTCATGCCTATACTGCGTTAAAGGGAAGCGGGGTGTTGGTGTCTTTCAGTCCTACTATCGATCAGGTTGTGAAGGTTGTGGAAGCATTAACTGATTATGGATTCGTTTGCATTGAAACTGTTGAGACTCTCATTCGGTTTATGCAGGTGGTGAGGGGGAAGACGCGCCCCCAAACCGTGATGACTGGACACACTGGGTACCTCACGTTTGCTCGCAAAGCCATCAAACGGGAGCAGGACAGTTAGGAAATGTCTACCTCGTTGATTTCCGCCAGGGTTTCTAGGTTGTTCATCTTCACTTTCATGCTGGATATTGTGTAGAGCACGTTGTCTATGTAGAGTGTTCTCTGCACCGTGTAATAGGAGCCGAAGTAGTAACCTCTTTTCAGCAGATCAG
>CAYVVO010000100.1:0-5782 GCA_964455275.1 uncultured Candidatus Bathyarchaeia archaeon
ACTATCTCAGATAAAGCAAGAATCACACCTCCGATTAAGCCAAGCAGAGCTGCGGAAGCTAGAGACAGGCCAAACTGTGTTCTAAAGAAAGTTGCAGAATATACTGTTGCCCATACAAGTCCAGCTTGTCTGAACATTACGCCGATTAGGCAACTAGCCGCTGACTTTTTTAGAAAGATCTGCTTGAAACTGCTAAGGTAAGCTTCTCTTCTAGCGGTTTTTGGGTTTTGAGGTGTTGATGGAACAGCAAAATATACAGCAATTAAAGATACAAGTGAGATAGGTAGTGCAAACCAGAATAGATAAGATTGCCATCCTGCCGTGCCCGAGAAGAATAAACTGATCACAAGGGATCCTGTAATAGCTGATAAGGAGCTGCCTGCCAGTATCCAGCCTATCGCTTTCGGTCTTTTGCTTAAGACTAAGAATTCTCCAACTAATGTAAACACCATTGCACCAATTACAGTCGTCCCAATTCCTTCAATGGGAAAGAAAAACTGCATAAACAGGAAATCTGGAGCAAAGAAACACCCCAAAATCCCTAAAGTAACGCCAAGACTGCCCATCAACAACAATCCCTTATGGCTGTAGCTAACACTCAAAAAACCTAGCAGCACAGCAAAGACGACGGAAACTATGCTTGAGATGGTGACCAACTGGCCAGTGGTGGCTATTGTAACCGGATTGGGAGAACCAAAAAATGTTGTTGCCACATCTATCAAGAATACGCCTGTGAGAGACTCTATTGTCCACGTCGAGAAAAATGCAAGGCTCAGCGATGGAACAAAAAGTTTCCCTGCAGAGGTCTTACTCATTGAATTCTGCTCCAATTCATCATCCTGCAATGTTTCTTCTCGCAAGCAGGAATTTATTTGGTCTCAATTCTTAGAAGTTTGATAAATAACTTATGATGAGACATGTGAAGAAAAAGTCATGATTAGATTTATTTTCTGAGAATAACCTTAATTCTGACCTATTTTTGGAAAAAAAGTTTGGTGCCGGGGGCGGGAGTCGAGCCCGCGACTTCTGGGCACCCGTTTAGGAGATTTGCTCTCCAGATCATGAGTCTGGCGCCATAACCAGGCTAGGCTACCCCGGCTCTGTTTTCCTTTGCTATTTTGAAGGATAACCGTGAATTAAGGTTTTCTGGATAGGCGGCGGTTCTGGCGTTGCAGTTTCTGGTTTCCGTCAAGTTTTTGTTGGTTTGGACGCGTCTTATGCTGCTTTGATGTTTAACGTGTGCTGTATCTGTTCTACAATAACGGCTTGTTCAGGAGATGTGGATTCGTATGAATACTATTTATCTTTACTCAATAGAAACTGTATTATGAGTTAATGCTAATTAGAAAAATCGTTGCTGGATTCTTATTGTCGCTTCTCAAAGAATATAAACTATGCTTGTATATAGTGGAGCTTGGTTTACAGCATATGAGACGTTCAAAATTGGAAATTCACATCGACATTCTTCGGGCTTTGGCTTACAATGGAAGATTAAAGACAAACCATATCACGTATAAAGCTAACGTAAACTGTAGTGCATTAAAAGAATGCATAAGCTTTCTACTGGAGCGTAACTTGGTTAAAGAGCAAACGATTAGCAAAAGAAGGAAGAAACGAAAAGTCTATTGCATTACAGAGCTAGGTCTAACTGCACTCCGAAACGTCAAAGAAATAAACAATGCTCTCCACGTATTCGAAGAGCCAAACGTGTCAGGAATCGAGTTGGCATACCAAAACCAGCGAACTCCCTTCTAAGCAGCCCTTCAGATCCTATTCCACTTTTTCGAAAAGCATCTAACTGCTGAAGTCTTAACCCTTAGTTCACCACTGAGTGTAATATCGGCGATCTTGGGTCTTCTTTATTTTGCCAAGAAATTCTCCGGCAAAATAGTCTAACCACATTTGCTCTTGACCGTCTAATTCTGCCTCTCCAGTTGTTACGGCGCTGTCTTTTGAAATGGCTCCTGCTTTTCTAAGCTTGTGGAGAATTTTGTAATGCATTTTGAATTGAAACCCGGAGAGGGACAATCGTAAACCTTCTTGTTTTTGTTCGATGTTTTTTCAGTATAATAAAGGCAAATGACAAATGTTGCGGAATGTTTTTGTCATTTATCTTCGCTGAAATTCCATCTATATATACTATATGGGCTGCCCCTATTTATATACGGCTATAATTTTTGTTCTGTGGTTAGAAATTATTACCCTAACTCGTTTTGTTAAGACTGTTTGGGCTTGTGACCTCTAAAAAAAGAGTGATTTGTTTGCTGCTTACCTGTGGGTTACTCGCTTTTGTCCATCCACTTCTCTATCTTGAGCGTGTTGTCTCCTATAGAGAAGCTGATTTTCACCGGAACTGCAGAACTTGTTTGGAATGGGAACATGCTGTCTTCAGCCAAGTCTACAGGAACGTAGATTAGATATTTGTCGTCTTTTCTTTTGAACAGTCGCCCTTTTGCTTTGTTAACCATAGCTGGCACCAACCAAGAAGAATGCTGGCTGCACGCGTGTATTTAAGGCTTTTATGCTCCTGTTGGCTTAACTGGACGTTACTTCGACCACAAGGTAAATTTTTGTTACACATCAAAAATTCAACTTTATATAATACGCTGCTCCGCTGCTCCATTTTTCTCCTTTTTCATAGAAAAATTTGGTGTTCAGTCACCCTTTTCGGCGCCCACATGCCTCTCAAAAAGTTTCTCCCAATCAATCTTAATCATCGCCACAATTATAACAATCAAGAGAGCGACAGTAATCACCATTCCCAACAATCCTGACCCCGTAAAGAGGGTTTTAATTACTTCGATGGACTGCTGACCACTGTACGCCACAATAAACGTCATCAGCATCTTACCGAAAAGTGCCGGTATGAAGGCTTTCAAAAAGGAATATCGCATGACGCCTAACGGAATGAACAGCAGATCATCAGGTAGAGGCGTCAGGGCAAAGAGGAAGATTGCAACCGGTCCGTAACGGTCAAAGACTTTCACCATGTATTCCATCTTTCTGCATCTTTCCTCGCTCACCACTGTTCTTCCATAGTAGCCGAGTGCGTATCCAGAGAATTCGCCGAGGGCAGAACCTAATCCGCCGCTGACTGCGACAAAAAGGGGGTCCAGAACAGCTCCTAACAGGTAGATTACGATTGTGTATGGTACGGGGAAGACAACCGACACGGAGCCGATGAAGCTTATGATGAAGACGCCAAGGTAACCGAATTGTTGAGCAAATTGCTCCATCCACTCTAGAAGCCAGTTCCCCCCTGCCTCCAAGATATGCTGCATGTATTTCACGTTACCAATGTTGCTTTAACTTTTTTCGGAAAAGACGCAGAAAAACCCAGAAATCTTGGATGAATTAAACCAGTTTCTGGAAACCAACGGAATAAAGTTTCATCCTTTTGCTCTATAAAATAGAGTAGGATGTCTGGAAAATAAAGGCTACACAGGCTGTGGCTAACATCATGCCTCCCCACAGTCTCGAGACGTTGCTGCTTAACTTGTTCAACGCAAACAGCATCAAAGTTGCAATCACCATGAAGGGAGCAGTCGACAAAAGTTCAGATAACGAGACGCTGAATGAAGAGGTCAATCCGACAAGTCCAAACACAAGAGTAAGAGTTAGAATATTATCGCCTATCACGTTGCCGAGCACCATGTCATGTTCGCCTGCAAGGGCTGCAGCCACAGATACAGCCAATTCTGGAACAACACACCCAAGCGCAACTACTGTTAGTCCCACATAGAACTGGTTTAAACCAAAAATTTCAGAGATGGAAAGGGCGCTGAAAACAAGTAGAAATGTGCTGATTACTAGAGCACCACCACCCAATAGTATGTCGGCGCTTACGTTCCCTAAACTGCGTTTAGGTTCTTCGCATTCTTCATGAATACTGCAGTTGCCCTTGCGGACAGAATAATAGATAAAAACGGGGTATAATGCAACAAAAACTACGCCTATCCACCATGTCACCATACCCG
This sequence comes from uncultured Candidatus Bathyarchaeia archaeon, assembly GCA_964455275.1. Lineage (GTDB taxonomy): Archaea > Thermoproteota > Bathyarchaeia > Bathyarchaeales > Bathyarchaeaceae > Bathyarchaeum. The sequence goes on from CAYVVO010000100.1 coordinate 3,978, forward strand.
TTATTGCCAGCAAGGTAATCATCAAGAGGCTTAAGCCAATCAGGAAGAGACACTCTTTGCTTATGAACGAATTTTTTATCTTAATTCCCCCCATTAAGCCGCAGACTCCTATGATGAGGGGGATATTGTAGATGTTGGAGCCGATTATGTTGCCTAAAGCTAGGTGAGATGACCCTAAATAGACAGAAAACAGAGAACTCAGAAGCTCAGGTAAAGCTGTCACTGAAGCCACAAAAACTGTTCCAACAACCACTCTGCTGATGTTCAGGCAGGAAGATAGTCCAGAGGCGCCTCTAACTACTCTCTTGGAGCCCCAGTAAAGAATCAACAGACTCACTGCTAATGCTAGAATGCTCAGGACTAATGTTTCCACGAATACTCCACCGCATTTCCCATAGCAACTTCAAGGCGCCGATATAAACATATCTAAAGAATGACAACTGCAAGTGCAACAGCAACACCGAGTTTTTGGACCAAATGTAAGAATTTAATAGGGTTGCCGAGAAAAACAAATAGTGGATTCACATGGAAAACGGTTTCACAGGCAAACTCTTACGAGTCAACCTGAAAACAGAAAAAATTTCGTTTGAAACCTTAGAAGAGACGTTCTATCGCCGCTATTTTGGGGGCAGAGGACTAATCTCCTATCATCTACTCAAAGAACTGAAACCGAAAATCGACCCTCTTGGTCCAGAAAACAAGCTGATTTTCGCTTGTGGTCCCGTAACCGGCGCACCCGTCAGCGGCAGCGGACGCAACAGCGTAGGCGCCAAATCGCCCCTCACAGGCGCATACGGAGAATCAGAGGCAGGAGGCTTCTGGGGGGCAGAACTGAAACGGGCAGGCTTCGACGCCATCATCTTTGAAGGAAAAGCATCAACTCCCGTTTATCTGTGGATTCATGACCAAAAAGTGGAGCTTAGGGATGCTTCCCGTCTGTGGGGGCTGGAGATCAGGAAATCTCAGGAAACGATTCGAAGCGAATTGGGCGACAGCAGCGTGAAAGTGGCTCAGATTGGTCCTGGAGGAGAAAAGCAGGTACGATACGGTTGTGTAGTTAATGACCTGAATCATGTGGCTGGTCGATGCGGCATGGGAGCGGTTATGGGATCAAAAAACCTGAAAGCTGTGGCAGTCAAAGGAAGCAGCAGAGTCCCAGTTCGCAAACCAAAGCGGCTTGGAGAACTAGCCAAGTGGATGGCACAAAACGTGGAAAAACTTGCCCATGGCTTGCATACATATGGAACAGGGGACGCAATGGACGTTTATCTGGAGACTGGAAACCTTCCAGTTCGCAACTTCCGGGACGGCGACTTCGCAGAAGTGGACCAGATTTCGGCTCAAGCCATCAAAGAGCATGTGCGGGTTGGAATGGGAACCTGTTTCGCCTGTGTTGTCGCCTGCAAAAAAGAGGTCAAAGTGAAAGAGCCGTGGAATGTGGACCCAGAGTATGGCGGACCTGAGTATGAGACCTTGGCTTCTCTGGGGTCAAACTGTGGAGTATCCGACATCAAGGCGGTCTGTAAGGCGAATGAGCTGTGCCAAAGATACTCTATAGACACCATAAGCACAGGAGTCACAATCAGTTTCGCCATGGAATGCTTCGAGCATGGATTACTCACCAAAGAGGACACAGGCGACATGGACCTGAGTTTCGGAAACGCAGAATCCATGATTAAAATGGTTGAGTTGATCGGCGAAAAACGTGGCTTAGGCGCACTATTGGCTGAAGGAACAAAACGCGCTGCTGAGCACATCGGAAACGGCGCAGAGGAGTTTGCAGTTCACGTTAAGGGACAGGAAGT
>CAYVVO010000101.1:0-5838 GCA_964455275.1 uncultured Candidatus Bathyarchaeia archaeon
TTTTTTGGAATCTTCTTTCTGATCTTCTTTTCAGCCACAGGAGGATGAGCTGATCTGCCTCCCACGGTGCCCGGGGCGAACGCGGCTCGTTGTCCCCTTTCCTTCATTCGTGGCACACGTGCTATTCCCAAACCCGCATGTCGGGACTCTGCTGTGTTTCGTTTTCCAGCCATGGGGTCTCTGCCTTGCGGTTGAAACCTGTGAGACTGGATGGCAACTACCGCCCGCTTTATCACGTCTGGTCTGCTGGGCGTATGGAAGATCTGAGGAAGATTAAGCGTGCTTACTTCTTCGCCCTTTAGATCAAAAACTTTAGCTGAAATCTTACCCATAGTTTATCACCATTTATTTTTGCATGGACTCCAAAGATATGTAACTGATGTTTGGCGGAGAGTCAGCTATCTTTTTGGGTGGACGGGTTGGATGCCGCAGCCGCACAAGACGTTTGGCGGGACCTGGAAGGCTTCCGTCCACGAGGATGTATGTTCCTTTCACTTCTCCATAGTTCAGGAATCCGCCCTTTGGAGTAACGGTTTTTCCGTCGATTCCGATTTTTAGGATGCGCTTATTATATTCGGTTCTTTGGTGGTAACCCATCTGCCCAGCTCTGGGAACAGTGTATAGAACCCTTGCAGGTCTCCACGGTCCGATGGCGGCTACTCCCCGCTTGGTCTTTCTGGACTTGCGAGGCAAGATTTTGATTCCCCACCGTTTCACTGGACCTTGAAAGCCTTTCCCTTTAGTTATCGCCACCACATCCATGAAGTATCCTTCTTTGAAAACGTCTGTAATGGAGACAGTTTTTCCTAGCAGGCTCTTTGTGTACTCAAATTGCTCTTGAATTGAGCCACCATCCACCTTGATTTCTGTGATGTCTGGCTTTTTCTTAGGAACCGCTGCGAGCCTCGGCTGTGTCGCAGCTAGTATACGTATCTCAGCTATTTCCTCAATGTTCTCTTCAATCTACTTCAACTACTCTTCAGTGTAGAATACTTCAGGTAAAACAAGTGCGCGGTCAAAATCCTTGGGTGGACTCTTCATCCAAGCTTCAGTAAAGGTGTGTAAACCGTACTGGTCTTTCGTGTAAGCGCGAATGGCGAAAACGATTATTGGAGGAACATCCAACACTGTCGCTGGATGCGATGCCTCTTTGCCAAAGCTTAGGGATGCAGGTTTGTCCTCCACCATTATGATGTGAGTCATTCCTGCTTTGTAGCCCATGAATCCGAGCAATGTTGGTCCCTCTTCAACTTTGGGCCAGAAACGGATTCTTCCCACCGATCGTTTGGCGCGTCCTCTAGGTAAATAAGCTAATGAACCATGCCTAGGAGCATGCTTTTTTCTGTGACCCATGCTTGATATCCTTCTGCTGTGTTATTCCCAGTCCGTCTTTCCCAATAAGAATGTCAAGTTATAAATATTGCTCCTAGGCAAACCAAATCTCCTATAGACGGCACTTAAATTTTCAAGTTAGCAGCTAAAGTGAACCGTCTCTATAGTCGCACAACTATAAACGGCAACAAAAATATTCATTATCCTAATACAAGATAGCTCAAGCAAAGTGAAACCTTAACCGATTGACCACACTTTTCCTGACCCATTTTTTACGAATTTAGCCTTCATGATATCGGCGATAGCCTGCTTTGCGTTAACGCCGGTGCAGTGGCAAGGAGAAACCAGTTGGACGCCTAATTCCTGCAAAAACTCCACCACGTATGCGCCTTCGCGTTTACTGGAGATGTGAAAACCGCCTATAACCGCATACACTTTTGAGACTCCGCTGACCTGTTGTGCACGTTTAACAATGTTGACGATTCCGGGATGAGCGCAGCCTGATAGGACCACCAACCCCTTGTCTCTCAAATTAAGCACCAGCGAATGCTCACTTACTCCCCCTATCATTTCGCCTGTTGACATCACCCCATCCATAAGAGATACAGGGTCAGAGCAAACAATCGGAGCTCCCTCAGCCTCCCTTACAGTTCTGATTCCAGAAGGATTCACAGATGGCACGTAAACGGGAGTCTGCTGTCTCAACAATGGCAGAACATTGCTTAAAGAGCCGCAGTGATCCATGTGCCAATGAGAAACAAAAACGGCTTCAACATCCGAAAGGTCAACTTCAAGTTTCCCCGCATTACTGAACAACACATCGGAGGAGCCGCTTGTGTCCATCAAGATTCTGTGCCGTTCCTCGCCAGAATCTACTTCCACATACAGGGAAAGCCCCCAAGAAGACGCTAATCCCCTCATCCAAACATCATTATCGACTAACGTCGTTACTTTTGCAGAGTCCCATTCTTTCACTACTTTTCCGTAAGGGTTTGCCTTCAATTTATCATACTTGAATCCCATTATGATCAATTCCAATTTTCTCGTCTATGTTACGTGGGAGTTTAGCAAGATATATGTAAACTTCTTTCTTTATTTGTCAACCCAAAATCTCTAAGAGCCCCTATTATTATGAATTCTTTCACAAAGGTCACTGACTTTTGTTTCTCACTAGTTATTAAATGAAAGTATGTCTATGTAGTAATATGGTGGTTTTGATGTCTTGGTTAAAAGCTATGATGGAAAAGGAACCGCCAGAGCCTGAAAATCCCCTTGGAATCGTAGTGATCGGAAATCTTGAGGGTGATCATGTTCACCAGTCAGCCAAAGAGATGGTTAGAAAAGCGCTCAAGAGGGCTCAGTTCAAGACGGTGGACGTCGGTAAAGGTGTTTCGGCTGATGTGTTTGCAGCTAAGGCAAAAGAACTGAATGCCGACATTATAGCACTTTCAATCAATACTAGTCCTGCTAGAGACAATCTACCAAAGTTTTTTTCTGTGATCAAAGCCGCGGGCTTAACGGGTAAGGTCACAGTTATGATAGGTGGTGCGGCTGTAGACAAAGAAGATGCAGATAAAATATGTGCGGTATACGGCGAGACCAAAGAAGAGGCTGTAGCACTCGCAAAGGATGCCATGGAAACAAGAAAGTTTAAAGCGAATAGCTAACGCGCACAACTGAAATAGAAAGTTTAGATTCGAAAAAGAATAGAAAAATGTCGAGGTCGGCGGAGTTAAGCTTTGTAGGTTAACTAGGAGACACTCTAACAATTATCATCAGCTGCGGCTTTCACTGCCATATGCAATTGCATGTCAACGGCGTCTTTTTTCATTGGCATTAAAACCATCATAAGTATGCAATTACATTCTAAATTAGTTTAGGGTCGAACGAGTGGAGATCGCTAAAGAAATGGGCGCAAATACCAGTCTCTTAGCGCGTGCGCTCGGACAATTTTTCTGCCTCAAGCTCATGAATCCTTTTGTTGATGCTTGTTGACTTGTGCCATAATTCTTCAAAGAACGACTTTGTATAGAAAACAGCAGGCCTATTTGTCCAAATTCCATTTTCATGTTTGCTATCTGTTGAAGATGCTTCTTCGTGCGACAAGAATATTATGGCTTCTTTGTCATCTCTGATTAGGAAACGGGGACAAATTCCTGAAACCAACCCCACGTGATTTACTGTAAAATCTTTATTTTTGCTTGTCATCAATTCAAGTATCGGTTTTATCGTCTGCAAGTTCTCTTTTGTGATTTCAGTAAGAAACCTGAAACTAGTTTCGGTTTTTTCTAAGACGTCAAGTAATCCCATTTGAACCGCTTGGATTAGCCCCAAACTGTCAATTATAGCTAAAACCTCTCTCTCGGCTCTTTCAATCATCTGAAAAATCATTGAATATAAATTATTTCTTCCTTCAACAATCATAAACCTTCCTAAGTGAAATGCTGGGCATGCAATGTTAATAGAATTCCAACATGACACTAACTCGTTTCGTTTGCCCTCTAGAAAAGTAGCTTCTTCTTTTTTAGCTTTTATCATCAAATCAAGACACCCCTCGAAAGGCACTGCTTCGAAGCGCATCGGAACCTCGAAGGTTGACCTAACTAGCCCTTTTCTCCGTAAATTGCGTAAAATACGATATACCTGCGCCTTATGCATTCTCAGCCTTTTTGAAATATTTCCTGCTTTTTGGATGCAACTCTTGGCAAGATAAATGTAGACTTCGCTTTCTTTATCTGTTAACCCAAAATTCTTTAGAACCTCTAGGACAAACTTGTTTGTAACAGTCAATAAGTTGTGTTTCTCCCCTCAATACTTAATGTAATTTTATAAGTATAAGATTTTGCCAAGTGGAGGATTATCAACTAACGTCGTTACTTTTATCGAGGGACAAGCTTCACTTTTTCCGTAAGGGTTTGCCTTCAATTTATAATACTTCCGTCAATCATGCAAGCTGTCATCGAGGCTGCCATCAGGGAGCAACCAGTCAGGATGCGGCTCTCCCCTCTCCTCCATGTGATACCGCACACAACTTTTCCAGTCGCCCTTGCAATAGAGTTCAATCCACCTTTTTTGTATCCTGCCTTCCTCGAAAAAGCGTTTCATGGGACAGCACAGGAACCACTTGCAATCAACCATCAACGTTTTCAGCTTTCGATAATTCTCCGTCATCTCTTCTCTTAGGGAAATGTTGTAAAGGAGGGCAGCTGGATGCCGCAACGGCAGTATCTTTCTGTCGTCGGCTAAGAGGAGGTTACCATAAAAATCTGAGAATTTTTGTTTGGAGTTGGGTAGCTGAATCTGGTATTCATGGAAGACGTGTTTGGTTGCGTAGTAGCCTAAGGTGGCTATTACAGACGGATTTATCAGCCTTATCTCCTCATTTAGATGCTGGGCGCAGGTTTGGATTTCATCCTGTTTGGGTTTCCGGTACTTCGGAAGCATACACTTAACCAGGTTGGTCACGTATATATCCTGTCGGCTCACATCTGCTTCCTGAAGCAGCTCATCTAATATCTTGCCAGAAGGACCAATGAACATTCTTCCCTCTCTGTCCTCATTCTCTCCAGGTGCCTGAGCAACCAACATCACTCTAGCATCATAGTTTCCCTCGCCGGGAAGAGCATTAATTCTGGTTTCCCACAACCTGCACTCCTTGCATTCTCTGATTTTCTGCTTCAAATCTTCAAGCTTTTTCATTCTATCGCTTACCAATCACAAACGAACCTCAGCATCATTATGTTTTGGGTATAGTTTTTAGATTATGAGTAGCCTGAATGCTATGCCGCCTACAAGCAGGGCGAATACGATTTCGAAAACGGTGATTAGCAACGCTTTCTTCCAGCCGAACTCCTTAACCAATGCGCCGATAGTGGCTACGCACGGAATGTACAGCATAGCTACTAAGGTGAAGACGATCATCTGAACCGAACTCATAGCATTTGCCAAAGGTATTGGCGCAAAGAGAGTTGCAAGCATTATCAACGTCAGTTCTTTCCTTAATATGCCGAAGATCAAAGCTATTCCTGCCATGACAGGCAACCCTAGCCAAGTAACGGTTATAGGGCTCATGATGTTTGCGATCGGTTCCAACAAATTCATGACCTCTGCAAATTTGATTACGAGGCTGCCTGCGATTATGAGGGGAAACGCCATCACTATAAATTCTCGCAGCCTGAACCATGTTTGCTTGGCAACTGTTCTCATGTGGGGTACTCTGTAGTCGCTCATCTCCATTATCAGTTCAGTTGGCTCACCGGGCAATGCTTTGAACGCTATTCTTCCAAGCACAAAGATGATGATCAGGTTGATGATGTACAGAGCCAGCGCCCACTCGATGCCTACGTGGGCTCCAACCAATCCAAGAATGATGACTGATGTTGCGGCGCAGGGGACAAGAGTGACAACGAAGGCGGTCAGCAGCCTTTCTCGGGCAGTCTCCATTATTCTGCATCCTAGGCACCCTGGAACGTTGCAGCCGAAGCTGAGCATGACCGGAATGAAGGC
>CAYVVO010000102.1:0-1196 GCA_964455275.1 uncultured Candidatus Bathyarchaeia archaeon
GAAGAATCAATTGAGAAAAAATCCTACCTGCGAGAAGATAAGAAAACGGAGAACCATCAGAAAGTACCTTCAGAAAGCTGTTCCAGAAGAAGCCTTGCTAAAATGCGTGGACGCTGCAAGAGTTTCGCCTTCCGGAGGAAATCTTCAACCTCTACGATATGTTATTGTTAATGATCCGAAGTTGCTAAAACAAGTCTTTAGTACATTGAGCTGGGCTGTGTATTTGCCTGATTATTATCCTACCGAAGAGGAGATGCCGAGAGCCTACATTGTCCTGTTGTTAGACAAGAACGGTCGGACTCCTATTCATGACGCGAGCATCGCTGCAATGAGTATTTCCATGGTTGCCTATGACGAGGGATTAGGTTCATGCATGCTAGCATCAGTAGATAGAGAAAAACTGAGGGAAATCTTGAAGGTGCCTGAGAGTCTTGCTGTTGCTTTGGTGGTTGCTCTTGGCTATCCAGCAGAGAATCCGGTGGTGGAACCGGTGAAGGATGGAGCCATAAACTACTGGCTTGACGAAAATGGGGTGTTACATGTGCCCAAGAGGGATCTCAAAGACATAATCAGATGGAATAGTTACTGAGAACAGTGAAGATTCAGGCTTTCTTGCATTTGCAAGTCTGATTTTCAGTAAAAACCGCCAAAGCCTTCATAAATATGAGTTAACATATTATTTCTCTTGGTCGATACGATGCCAATTCAAGGTAAACTGTATCTATGGGGAGAAAGAGCAAAAGGCGTTCCAGAAGAGACGTGTGTCTACGCTTTGTACGACAAGAACCGAATGATGATCTACGTTGGCGGCAGTTCCAACCTTCGGCAAACCTTCAGTCGCTATCTTGAGACAAACTTTTCTGATGACCCTCGCAAACGTGAAACCGTATACTATCGAAGGATGGTTGCCACAAACTGGGAAGAAACAGTTAAGAAGTGTCTAGACGAATATAAACAAGATTGTGGAGATATACCTAAATTGAATAATCCATTAAAACCGGGAGAAAAAGTTACTCCAGGATGGGGATTCTACTTTTACGAAGCCTTCAACAAACCACTCTTTGAGGCTGCGTTCAATCTAGAAGATCTGAAGAAGAAAGTGGCGAAAGTTCCAGTTGCTTCTCTGGAATTTCACCAAAACAGAGGGGACTTTGCTCGATGGATCCGCGATGTCTTCAAAGACACTCAGTTGGCTG
>CAYVVO010000103.1:0-6232 GCA_964455275.1 uncultured Candidatus Bathyarchaeia archaeon
CAACCCGTCGAGATTGTTGAACGCAAGGGTGTCGGTCATCCTGACTCTATGTGTGACGCTATAATGGATCAGGTGTCGGTGGGGCTGAGCAGAGCATATCTTGACAAGTTCGGCACTATCCTGCATCATAACGCTGACAAATCGTTGCTGGTTGCAGGCAATGTTGAATGCAGGTTTGGGGGAGGAGTTGTTAACGATCCTATGCTTCTTATTTTCGGTGACAGGGCAACCTTCGAGTATGATGGCGAAAGCATACCTGTTGAGGAGATTGCCATCCAGACAGCCAAGGATTGGGTGAGGAAAAACCTGCGGTTTGTTGACCCTGACGTGCACATGAGGTATCAGGTGGAGCTGAAGCCGGGTTCTCAGGGGCTCACTGACATTTTCAAGAGAGAGTCGTGCATGATGGGGGCTAATGACACTTCGGCGGCTGTGGGCTACGCGCCTCTGACACGTACAGAGAACATGGTTTTGGATACGGAGCATTACGTGAATTCTAAAGACTTCAAGAAGCGGTTTCCCGAGGCTGGGGAAGACGTGAAGGTTATGGGCTACAAGAATGGAGCCAACCTTAATTTGACTGTTGCCATGGCTTTTGTTGACCGTTTTGTTGACAGCGAGAAGGATTACATGCGGAAGAAGGCTGACATTCAGGCTGATGTGCAGGAGTTTGCGAATGCTAAGGGCGCCTTCGACAAGGTTAACGTTTACGTTAACACGTTGGATGTTGAGGGACGGGGCGTTGACGGCATATTCTTGACTGTGCTGGGCACGTGCGCGGATGGTGCGGATTCTGGTCAGGTCGGAAGAGGCAACAAAGTCAACGGCGTAATCTCGCTGAATCGTCCTATAGGCACTGAGGCGGCGGCGGGAAAGAATCCTGTCAGCCACGTTGGAAAAATCTACAACGCCTTATCTCACCAGATTGCAAGAAGCATCTGCGACGAGGTGCCTGAAGTGGCGGAAACCTGTGTTTGGCTTCTCAGCCAGATCGGAAAACCAATAGATCAGCCGGCAATCGCTGCTGCTCAGGTGGTCATGAATGATGGCTGCTCCCTTAAGACGGTGCAGGGCAGAATAACCGAAGTCATCGACGGCGAACTAGCCCAAATAGAAGAGTTCTGCAAAAAACTAATCTACGGAAAAATCTCAGTCTGGTAAAACAGCAAACCCCACACTTTCCCCTTTTCTATCACCAGTTCTTGTTGTTGCTTGGTTTTCCAGAAAAAAGCTAGTTTTCAACAATACACTGTTATTAGACTACAAATATGATTGTTGAACCGGGTGTGCTTCAGTTTGCTTTCTGGTTTCGGATTCAACTTGCCACTACAATTTTCGGACAACATCAGTATTCTTAACGACAGATTAATAACATTTTTAACTTAATCAAGTAATCATATTTTGATTCAAGAGTGATTATTTTTGTGTGAAACTGACATTATTGAGATTGAATCTGGAATTTTGAAATTAACTTCACCACTCAGAGGCATTTTGACAAAACATGGGGTTAATCACAGAGCTTTCGTTGGTGCAGTGATTGACTTAGAAACCGATGGTCAACCATTCTCAGATGAATTTTGTGGAGCAGGAAGATGTAAACTACAATGTGCTGTGAGTTGTGCAATTCTAAATGAAGACTATGTAGAAGTCATTGCCAAAACCTGGGAGAGCTCAGATTGGGTTTTTGCAAAAGAAGTAGAAAAAAGCTTAGCAAAAACAAAACACCCGTATTTTGCGTTCAATGCTGGATTTGATGTGGCTATTCTCAGTAAACTACTAGGTAACGAGGTTCTATTTGACAGAGAACTTCAGCAATTTGAATTTCAATCTAAAGGGAGTTATCGAAAAAATCTTGGAATACCCAATTTTGATGACCCATTCCATGATAACGGAAAATTGGCGGGATTAGAATGGAAAAAGCATTTGAAAACAAGAGAAAAAGAGTGTGTTAATAAAATAATGGCACATAATTTGTCATGTGTTCTAAAAGAATATTGCATACTGGTTCGCGGAGGTTATAGAGAGATTTCCCCAACTTCATTTAAGACATTCTTTGAGGAAAAAGGTGACCTTGTGTGTGGCACATGTCAGAAGTTACCTGAGTGAATTAGATTTACTCGCTTGTTTCTTTTGTTTGTTTTTTTGGTTGTTGCTTTTGTTTTTTGGAAAAAAGGCTGTTTTCAACAATACGCTGTTATTAGTCTCATAATATGGGCGGGCTGTTTTGGTGTTCAGGTTATATAGGTCTCCTCAGTAGTGTCTTTTAGTGAAAGCATAGTCAAGAGGGTGAGATGGGGTGCCTTCATTAGCAAAAAAGAACAAGCAAAAAAAGAAGAAGCATGAACAAAAGTGGGGAGCCTAACACGAACTAATTATGAAGCTGTGTTAACTCCCTTTTTACGCTCAAGTACGGCGCGTATTCTTCTGACTCCGGCTGCGATGCCTTTCTGTTTTGTTATTTTGAAGGTGCCTAGCTCAGAAGTGTTGTTGACGTGGGGTCCACCGCAAATCTCTGAAGAGAATTCGCCCACGGTGTAAACTGACACGGTGTTGCCGTATTTGTCATCGAACACTCCTTGAGCGCCACTCTCCTTTGCCTCGTCCACAGTCATTTCTTCTCGTTTAACAGGCAAGCACTGGCGTATCTGCTCGTTAACCAACTCTTCAACAGCAGCTATTTCTTCAGTTGTCAATGGTCGGTCGAAGTTGAAGTCGAAACGCAGCCGCTCCGGAGTAATATTCGAGCCCCTCTGAAAAATATCCTTCTTTTTCAGCACCACCCGCAAGGCTTCATTCAGCAGATGCGTTGCAGTGTGAAGTTTCTTGGTTTCAGCTGATGCGTCGCTTAAACCGCCTTTGAACAGCCTTTTTGCGCTTGCAGACGAGACCTTCTGGTGCCGTTGATACTCATTCTTGAACTCCGTCTCGTCGACTTCAACGCCAGTCTCTGCGGCAAGCTCTTTCGTCAACTCGAATGGAAACCCGAAGCTCTGAAACAGCAGGAACGCGTCTTTTCCGTCGATCTTTGGGCTTTTTTCTGTTATCCGCTGGAATTTCCTTAAACCTTTCTCGAGGGTTCTCTTGAACTTGGCTTCCTCTTTGCCCAGATCGTCAAATATGCTGGTTTGCTTCTCTCTAAGCAGCGGATACTCGGACTCGTTAAGCGCTATGACAAGTTCAGCAAGTTCAGTCAGGAAGTCTCTTTCGATCCCAAGCAATCGCCCAAACCTTATTGCACGCCGAATCAGCCGACGAAGAACATATCCTCGGTCGGTGTTGCTTGGCTTAACTCCCCGTTCGTCACCCAAAATGAACGTTGAAGCACGAATATGATCTGTGATGATTCGGATAGACCTTTCCTGAACAGCCGTCGGCGCACCAATTGAGGCAATCTCTTCCACCTTCGCGGCTATTGGACGAACTGCGGCAATCCCAAAAACGGTTTCCTTCCCCTCCAGCATCGCGGCAGTATGCTCCACGCCCATCCCAGTGTCAACGTTCTTCTGCTTCAGCAGCTCATAACCGCCGGAAGAGGTTCGGTTATACTCCATGAAAACGTCGTTCCAGAGCTCAAAATATTTGCCGCACGAACAACCAGGCCTACATGATGGGCTGCAGGGCGGTTTTCCAGTGTCATAGAACATTTCAGTGCATGGTCCGCAAGGTCCCGTGTCGCCTACCGGACCCCACCAGTTCTCTTCCTTCGACAAAAAGAAGATGCGACTGTCAGGAACACCTAAAACGCTCCACGCCTCACAGCTCTCAACGTCCCTCGGAGCATCCTGATCTCCCGCAAAAACGGTTACAAACAAGCGTTTTTTGTCTAGGTTAAGCCATCTCTTGTCTGTGAGAAACTCGTAGCTTAGGCGGATGGCTTCTTTTTTGAAGTAGTCGCCCAGAGACCAGCTGCCCAGCATCTCGAAAAACGTTAGGTGTGAACTGTCTCCGACACATTCGATGTCCCCGGTCCTGAAGCATTTTTGGACGTTCATCAGTTTCTTTCCAAGCGGATGCGGCTGACCCAGAAAGTATGGTATAAGCGGGTGCATGCCAGCCGGGGTGAAGAGAACTGTTGGGTCATATTCTGGGATAAGCGGAGAGTTTGGAATTAAATTATGATGGTTTTCACTAAAGAAGCCCAAAAACAGTTTCTTCAGCTTTTTCGAATCTATGACCATAGATAGGATTTGGGCAAAACTGCTTAATATCCATAACGTAACCCTTCCAGCCACTAAGCTGCCCTGCAAACTTTCCGCTTAAGACCTGAAAAGCTATCTAAGTTGCTGAAGGGGCTGTTAAAGCATCGATTCTCCCGTCAAACAAGTTCAGCAAACACTAAACTTGCATAAGCTAAGAAAACAAAAATGCAAAAAGATGCAACAGAAGGGAAATCCCCAACTGTCCCAAGAAACGGAACATCTAGCGCCTTTATCCGAACAGGGCGCCTAGACCTTCCATTGCTTCCTCTTCTTTTTTGCTCGTGTCTTCTTCCTCTTCTTCTGTCTTCTTTTCTTCCTTCTTCGCTGGTGCCTCAGCTGCAGGCGCTGGTGCTGCCGCCATCATTGCAGGAGCAGATTTGATTGCTTCCTCGATGTCAACTTCGGCAATACACGCCACTAAAGCCTTCACTCGGGCAGAGTCGGCTTTTACGCCGGCTGCCGTGAGCACTTCAGACACGTTCTTGTCGTTTACTTCTTTTCCAGCCTTGTGCAGGAGCATCGCAGCATATACGTATTCCATATTCATTTCCCTCCATCTTTTCCATCATACTTACTTTTCAACTTTTCTGAAACTAACCCTGTGATCCACCCTTTTTCTCTGCTTCATCTAATCTTTCGCTTAAACTCAACATTTCCATGTTAGCCTTTCTGATAAGGTCCTCTACAGTATCCTTGTTGATTATGCCCGCATTCAAAGCCAAACTGACGGCTTTCTGATGAGCTAAACTAAGAAGGAAACTGATGTTTTCTGGAAGCGGAATAGCCGCCTCCAAAGACAAATTGAAGGCGTACTGGTGAGCCTCTCCGATGCTTCGGCGAAACTCGTCAAGATCCAGCGTCAGGTCTTCCTCGGTTATGATCTCCCCATTGTCATAGACAACCCTTAAGCTGAGACCAACCTCTACAGGCTTTATCCCCAGCTTCGAAAGCAAACTTGCAAGCTGAGCGCTTATAGTCTCGCCTTCTTTAACCACCAGAGTTTTTTTGTTCACGTAGACGCTTCCAGATTCTATTCTGGTGCGCAAACCTACAGCAGTAAATTGGCTAATGATCGGACCGGGAGGCAACCCAGTGTTTCCAGCAGGAACTACCACATCAAAGGCGGCGACATCTCCTGTCCTAGCTGATGCCTTAACCCGGCTCTTTTCGAGAAGAATAACAAGTTTGAATGGATTCAGGTTGGTGAAAAGGAAAAGGTTAGATCCCGTCAAATATTCTTCAAGCTTTTCTAGCCCCGCCTTAGTTTCTTTGGTTTCGGAAACAGCCCTAATTATGAGCGAGTTCTTAACAACACGAAGATTGGCGTTTTTTTCCAGCTTTTTCCTCAATTTCTGAAGCTGGGCAGACCTGACCTTTTGTAGGCTGGCGATCCCCACCGCATCATACTGCGACAGCAGTTCCTTTATCTCTTTGACTTTGTCAGCCTTTACCAGAGTTGATTGACGGACCACCATAACTTTTCCCTACATAGCCACCTTAACTGAGGAACCCATCGATGTCTTCAAGTAAACTGACCTAAAGTTTTTGATTCCTCTCTTAAGTTTTACTTCGATTTTCCTAACAACCGCCTGAACGTTTTCAGCTATCTCCTCATCCTTCATCTCTTCGCTTCCTACGCGACACTGAAGAACCGGCTGACCCCGCATCCTCAACAACACCATGTTCTGATGCTTCTCCATCTGCTCCTTTATATCCGCATTAGGAGGCACAGGCGTAGGCATCTTCCCTCTAGGTCCAAGGGAGGCACCAAGGCTCCTGCCCACAAGCGGCATCAGAGGGGCTTCGGCAATAAACATATCATAGTTTTTTGCGAGGTCTTTCTGTTTTTTCTTGTCACCCACTAAAGCTTCAAGGGCAGCTTTTTCGAGGACTAAGCTGGCTCCTGCCTTTTTGGCTTTCAGCGCCATCCCGCCTGTGGCGACAACACAGATTTTTATTTCCTTTCCAACAGAATGCGGCAGCTCGATGCGTTCCTGAATTCTGCCCTCAGGCTTCTTCATGTCAATATTCTG
>CAYVVO010000104.1:0-5501 GCA_964455275.1 uncultured Candidatus Bathyarchaeia archaeon
CCTATTCCCATCGAAGACTTCAAGGAAGCCTTGAACAGAGAGTGCAAAAAAGTTGGACAGGACGTTGTTTTTCAGAAGGACACAGTTTTCCGGAGACCCAAGAGGCTGATAGTCTTCGACGTAGACGGCACACTAATCGACGCTGAGATGATTGACGAGCTGGCGAAGGCTGCTGGAGTCGGCGGAAAAGTCAGCGAAATCACCTCAAGAGCCATGAACGGAGAGATAGAATTCAAAGAGGCACTCAAAGAAAGAGTTCAGCTCCTGAAGGGCTTAGACGTCACGGTTCTAGAATCTATTGTCGAAAACTTGGATGTAACCCCTGGCGCTGAGGAACTGATAACCGCCCTCAAAGCCCTAGGCTACAAGATAGCGCTCATTTCTGGAGGTTTCACCCAATTCGTTGAAAAGATCAAGGAAAAACTCGGAATCGACTATGTCTACGCCAACAAACTGGTGATCGAAGATGGGAAACTGACCGGAGAACTGGTGGAACCCATAATTGATGCGGAGCGTAAGGCTGAGTTGATGCGGGAGATAGCGGAGCGAGAAAATCTTTTGATGGAGCAGGTGGTTGCGGTTGGTGACGGGGCAAACGACAGGTTCATGCTCCAAAATTCGGGGCTAGGAATTGCGCTCTATCCGAAGGCGGTTCTTCAGAAAGTGGCAGCTGGCGTCATAACCAAGGGCAACCTTGCTGGAATCCTCTACTGCCTAGGCGCACCAGAAGAAAAACTAAAGGAATTGGTTCCAGACAAAGAGCCACATTCTTGACTGTGACGTTTTATCTAAAAATTATTAGAGTCGTTATTTTCTGAATTGTCTGATTTTCAGTATGTCATTGTTCACGTCTTGGAACGTTTTGTAGACGTCTTCCACATGCAATGTTGACTTTTTGATTTGGTTCTGAATAAGCCCAGCCGCTAGGACTGCGGCGCCCATAGTTTCGCTTATGGGGGTGGGTTCTGGAAATGTTATTAGAGTAATGGCGATTTTGATGAGTTTAGATTTGTATCCGTCTCTCCACAACTTTTTGGCACCGTTCACGTCTTTAGCCATCTCGTTTATGGCTTCAAGCGCCTCGGTGTAGCTTAGCCCCAACTCTTGCAGCACAGCAGCCATTCTCTTCAATTCTCTCTGTTCCACAGTGAACCCAGGTTTTCTGTTAGATGATGAAGGGAATGTAAGTCCTTTCTAGCACAAAAGCTTTGGCACCAATAAAACGCACAAACCACTATTCTTCGAGACTCTGGCAACAAAAAGTTTCAACAAACATGCAAAAGCGGTTCCATCAAATTTCTTTTTTAAATAAAAACCGCCATTTTTCCATCAACAAATTTCAACAATGGCTACAATTAATCACGCAGATTTATTCTTTTAACCTTTTTCTAATTTCTGGAAAACAAGCAACACCAATTATTCACACGAACTTTACGCATATTAGGAGACTAATAGAGGTTCATTGTTGAAAACAGTATTTTTTCTGAAATTCAGCAGCACAGCAAAAGATACCTGTCTAAGGTTCACACATTCATTAGTACATTCTAACAGCGTTACTGAAAACAGCTTTTTTCTGTTTTTGCTAGAGAGATAAGGTTTAGTTGTTGTCTTTTAGTAGTTTGAGGGCTGCCATTTTTGCTCCCATTTCTGCCTGTTCTCTGGTTTCTCCGCTGCCCACTATTATGACGTCGTTCTGGCTTGGGTTCAGTTTGGTCACCAATTCGTCGTATAGCATAGGCGTGTTTTCGGAAATGTCCTCCACACATTTAGGCATAGACAACTTGTCTCCAGAAAAAACCAGAGTTGTTGCCCCTGACGCTCCACTCTTAATCGCTATGTCCCGCTGTTCCATGCCGCTCCCCACCGCCTGAGCTGAGTCTCTAACCAGAATTGCAATGTTGAACGCCCCAACCGTCAGAGGACTGCTGGGAACTTCTACTCCCTCGCTGAGTTTACTTCGCAGATCAGAAAACAGTTTCTTTCCCTCCTCAGAGAGAGAGATTCCGCTTCTTGAACTTCGAGTCATTCCATCACCCTTAAGGTGCTTCAGAAGCGTTCGGGTTGTGCCCTCCCCCAACCCAAGTTCTTTTGACAGCCTTATTCTGCCCACAGTTCCGCGTTTACCGATAATCTCCAGTGCCTTAACCACGTGAGCAACATTAAAGGACGGCGCAGGACCAGGCGCAATCTTACGCGTAACTCTCTCAATAACCTCCAACAGCCTCAATGCCGAAATCCCCAATGCACACTAACCTATATCCAGAATCTGTTTATAACCATTAACTTAAAACTCTTTAAACCATTATCAGAAGAAGGGAGAGTGAAAAACTTCACAAAAGCCATCTTGGTAACCGGCACTCCCGGCGTGGGAAAAACCACAGTCTCCCACAAGCTAGCGTCCAAGCTGGATGCACCTTACGTAGGCGTAACAGAACTTGTAAAGAAACAACAATTAATCACCGGCATAGACGAAAACAGACAAACATATGTTGCAGACACAGAAAAAGTTTCAAAACAGCTGCAACAAATCCTAGCGAAGGCGGAAGGCAGAGTCATAATCGAGGGACACTACGCCGTTGATGTTGTACCCAATAAAGACGTGAACACGGTTTTCGTTCTCAGACGTGACCCCCGCGAACTCAAGAGTGCACTAGAGCAGCGCAGATACGAAGAAAAGAAACTGTGGGAGAATCTAGCCGCCGAAATCTTGGATGTCTGCCTCTGGGACGCCCTGTCCACCTGTGGCGCCGACAAAGTCTGCGAGATCGACGTCAGCGGCAAGACCGTGGAGGCGGTGGTGGAAGAGATGATGCTGGTGCTGGAGAAAAGAAAAGAGCGTAGACATGGAATAGTTGATTGGTTAGGAAAACTGGAGAATGAAGGACAGCTTGAAGAGTTTTTGAAAAATTTCTAAAGATTAACCCAGCAACCTTAGAATCTGCTGTTTCGACAGCAAAGTGATGCTGCGGCGGTTGGCGTAGGCTTTGGCGTGACCACTAAATTTTTCGGCGATAATTATGGGCTTAGGGAACCCCACGTCTTCCGCTGCTTTATCGATGTTTATAATTATGTTGACGCCGACTGTTCGGTTCCAGTCTTTAATCCAAACTGACCGCTTCTCTTTGCCTCTCCGAATAATCAAATCAAACTTCTGCGAAAGCCCGGAAAAACCCTCCAGAATTGTGTCCTTCTCTGTTTGGTAACCGTTTTGCCGAAAATATTTCACAGCAAGATTTGCTAAGGAAAGGCGACTCATTTATCTGCATCCTCCTAAAGCATTTAAGTTGTTCAAAGAAAAAGCTTTTCCTTCCGAAGGATGTGCGTTGAATGTATGTGGTGTTTGTCTGCCATGGTTGTGGGCGATTTCTGCTGGCTAAAGCCACCCAGAAGACTAAAAGATGCCCATACTGTGCAGCTCGACTAAAACTTGTTAAAGCAAAAAAGGTGGCTCACCTAAAAACTGCCCAAGAAGCATCGCATTACATTCGTGCATTAAAAAGAAATAGCCGCTGAGCACGCGAAGAACTGATTGTGTCGGCGAGATAACTTAGTGTGTATTCAATGGTTTTTGATGTTGTCGTGGGTTGTGGAAGGGGGGTAACTAAAGGAAATATTGTTTAGTAAGACAGAAGATTTAATATTACAGGTAAGCACTTGTTTCTGTAACTTAGAGGTCCACAACATGAAAGACAATATACTGATTATAGGATACGCCACCCTCTTCGCAGGCATCGGCTTACTAGCCTTCACCTTCATAAGCGCCTACCTATTCCTTATCGCCAACCCATCCATCACCGGAACATCAGACCTAATAGATGCTTTCGGCAGCGCCTTGGCTCCCCTGATTGGAGCATCCATTCGAATCATGTACCTCGGCGTCATGGGATGGATAGGCTCAGGACTAACGGCACGAGGAGTACAGCTTGTTATCCAACTCAAACGCCTAGACACAACTGAAATCCAATCAAGAACTCGCCCAGTCATCAAACAGATGGAACCCATACGCATCAGAGAACCTAACAAAACTGAGGCTAATCTCGTTCAACCAAAGCAAAAGTGAAGGAAAACGAGATAGATGAAGATCGCTGTAAGGATGCTCGGCATAGCCGCAATCATCCTGTGGATAGTGATACTGTTCTTCTCTGTCACAGCGGTCTACTCAGTCATGAATCTGGGCATAAACATCGGGGAGGTTCAGATGCTTCCCTCCAGCAACGGCATCGCTTTTTCTTTGCCATTCGCCATAACCAACAACGGCTACTACGAATTAGCTGATTTGAACCTCACAACTCGTGTCACAGACCAAAATGGAACAGTGCTTGACATTACCGAAACTTTTGTTCCTTCCATACCGCGAGACAGCAACGTTAATGCAACCCACACAATTTCTGTAGACCTAAACGACATCTTGTCAATGGATCATGTATCTCTCCTGTTGAACGACGGCTCCTTCAATGTAGAAATTTTTGCTGGTCTCAATTTCGCCCGAGCCGTCCCAGTTCAACTCTCAACGAACGCCACGATACCTTGGGGGGCACCCTTCGCGCACTTCTCCATAGGAACAATCTCCGTTTCTCCTCATAATGACACCCATGTCGAAGCAAGAATACCTGTAAGTTTCGAAAATCATGCTGTCATTGAATTAACAGGAACCTTGAAAGTGGAAGTATACAGCAATTCGAACGAGCTTATAACCTCTGGAAAAGCGAGCATCAATGTCCCATCGCAGCAAAGCTATGCTGATAGACTTCTTGGGTATGCGAGGCAGCAAGACGCCTCAAAGCTAACAGGCAGCGGAAAGATGCATGTGATTTTCGAGACTCCAGTTTTCGTAGTGGAATGGTGGGAGCAGTATGGCTGAAGCGATCGCGAAATTGTTTATGAAAGAAGCGTTCCCGCGAGTTCTCAAGGCTACGGTTTGGGGCACGGTAACTTTTTTGGCTGTCTATTGGCTGCCGATGATGCTGTATCCCACGGATATATTTCCACTTGATTATGTCACTCCGCTGTTCCAATTCGCTACAATAGCAGTATTCTTCGCTGTGGCAGGGCAACTTTTCTCCGGAACCGTTATAGGATGCGGCTTTGGGGTAGCAAAATCGATAGTTGTAATTGCTTACTTTTTTTCTGTCTCGGACGGCGGCGTTTTCAGCGTATCGTTACCAATCTCGGAACTTACAGTAAACTTGGCAGTTGACATCAGCGTCCTCCTCTTGATGGTCGTCTCGGTGAATCTGATTAATATCGCAAAAAATCTTCTTGCAGCCATAGTTCTGCTTACCGAAAAGTCGGACAGCATTGACCTCACCTGAATCAGAAGAAAAAATGGTTATGAACTGATGGTGGTGACATATGAATAGACTAAAAAAATCGCTAATCTTCTCTTCGCTGATTCTCCTGCTGACCTTTGAGGCTATTGCTTATCCTGTGTTTCCCCTTACATTCAACAAAAACTCCGGTGGAGTTGCCGACTGTTTGGTCTCCCAAAAAGCTGAGCTGCC
>CAYVVO010000105.1:0-11095 GCA_964455275.1 uncultured Candidatus Bathyarchaeia archaeon
AAAAGACGACCTGATCATAGCAATTTCCGGTTCAGGAACAACCAAAATAACGTTGACTGCCAGCTCAACAGCCAAAGAGATCGGCGCACAGGTGGTTGCCGTCACCTCATATCCTGAGTCTCCGCTGGGAGACCTCGCTGAACTCACTGTGCCCATAGGCGGGCGAACAAAACTTGGTTGGCCCACAGAAGAGGATTATCTGGTTAGGCAGATTCTGGGTGAAAGTGAAACTTTGTCTCCTTTGGGTTCCATCTTCGAAAACAACTGCATGGTCTTCCTTGACAGCATGGTTGTTGAGCTTATGCATCGTCTCGGAAAAAGCGAGGATGAGCTAAGGAAACTTCACGCCACCCTCGAATAGCCGGTTTGCTGCTAAGTGAGGCTCATTTATTGTGTGAAGAATTTCTGCTAAAAACAATCTTAATCCTGAAGATGTAAAACCTAGCTCAAATCAAGCCATGTCTGATTAACCATTTTTCAGAATTACTTTGATTTCTGCCGTCGTCGCTGCCGCTTCTTTTTGGTTCTCTTCTGTTTCTTTTTAGCGGTTTTTTTTGTCATGCCGTGATGTCTTGCCATAATGATCGCGTTTCCTTCCATGTTAGTCGAAAGTGTGATTCTTAAAGTTTTATGTTAACCAACCAACAAGCCACTATTAAACATTATTTTCGCAGGTTCTGTATCCTCTGCGTCGGATTTGAAAGCTGTATTTTTTCGTCGGAAGAGTCTCTATAGATTACTATGGTGGTTGCTTCCTGTAATGTTTGGATTCTTTTTGGTTGTCGTAATGTTGTTAATTACTGGACATAATCCCTTTGAACAGACAATATCCTTCACTTTAAAAGACTTCTTAGTGTTGCTAGTGATTGCTGTCTCAACTCCATTAATTGGATATTATATAGGCAGAATAATTAGACAATGCGTAACCTAAAACGCCACATTATTTTTTCTCTGATTTCTTATCACGTAACAGTTTTCTTAAGTATCGCAAATCTGCTTTCGTTTTATTCAATTCCTTAGATAATTTATCAATTTGACTTTGGCTCTTTTTCTTATCCGTTAATTGTATTCCTATGAATCCTGCAATAATTCCTAAGCCCGCTAAACCAACTGCGATTATCTGCACACCAGTGTTTTGGTTCTGTTGCTCATAATTAATCCGCGCACCATATCCTTCATCTATTGAAAACAATGGAGGAATCATATTTTCGTTGGTTGTTTGATTTGTGAGGTGCCAACCAAGTTGCAATGTCTCCCCCACTTCAGAAGTATATAACTCAGTAATGTTATATGCAAAAAAATGTACTCATACTGCTTACCAATGTTCGGAAAAATAATTTCGTTTGTTCCTATACAGCCATATTCATCGATACTCAATGGAATTTTTCCACTTTCATAAACACCCATCATATCAACAGTCAATGGATAGTTGTTTGTTCCTATTATTTCTAGGTAAATAGTGTCCTTTGAATCTAATATTTGATAAAACGTTCTATTCTCGATAATCATTTTAACGGAAACATTGACAGGATAGTTTGCCGTGATTAGACCTTTAGATGAAAATTCAAAAGTAGCAATGACAAAACCAGTTCTACTATCAGTCCATGAATCAATGCGGTTTACTTTGGAATTTGATGCAAATAGGTATGGATTATGGTACCGAAGAAATCCAAAAAAATGATTGCTGAAAAAACAAAAATAACTAATATGATAACTGATTTTTTAGTAAAAATCTTTCTCAAACTTGACATAAGTGTACCTGTATTGGTTTTAATTTAAGATTTGCTAGTCTCGTTTACATGCGCTTGCATTTTGAATTAGGGTTTTCAACTTGTTCTTTCCTTCGACTTTAATTCCACATGCTTCGGCTGGAGTTTTGGCGTTTAGTCCTTGTCTTCTCTTATGTAGTTGTGGTATATTTTATAGCCTTTCATTTTAATGCGATAATGTGATTTTTGCTTTTGTTGTCATCCGCTTTTCTGCTGTTTCACTGTTTACTGCAGGTCAAGCGTCTACTGGTCCTTCATAGCCTCTGTGAATGACCTCAAGCTGTTTCAGAGTCGCTCCATCTCATCATCACGAGAGCTCAGAATGGTGTCCCTCATCACATCATACAAAGTCTAACATGAAGGCTTAAAACCTTCCTCTTTTGGTTCCGATGCGCAACGAACTGTTTTCCCGATTATTTTGTGCTCAACTTGAATTCCTTGTGGATTGCGCGAACTGTCTCTTCTCCATCCTTTTCTTTGACTACGAATGAGACGTTAAGTTCAGATGAGCCTTGGGCGATCATGCGGACGTTTATTCCTTCCTTTGCAACGGCTGAAAATATTCTTGAAGCCACTCCGGGCATTCCTTTCATTCCTGCACCCAAAACCGCTACTACGCACACGTCGTCTTCGGACATGATTTCGCGAATAAAGTCTCTGCCCAGCAGCGCTATCTCCAAGGTGTTGACTGCCCGTTCCAGCAGGCTTCGTTGAATAACCAATGAAATGTTTGCCTCTGAGACGCTCTGCGAGATCATCAGGATGTTAATGTTTTCTTTTCCGAGCACCTCGAAAACTTTCGCTGCTGTTCCCGGGGCGCCCACCATGCCTGCTCCGCTGACAGTTATCACCGCAACGTTCCTGACTAGGGTTACGGCTTTCACGCCATCTTTTGTTTTGATTTTCTGTTCTTTTTTTATCAGGGTTCCCGGATTCTCTGGGTTGAAAACGTTTATGATTCTGACGGGTATTCCCTCTTTTCTGGCTGGCTCCAACGCTCGGGGATGCATAGCCTTGGCTCCGAAAATCGTTAGTTCTGTGGCTTCTTGGAATGACAGTTCATTGATCGTTTTTGCTGAAGAAACAATTTTGGGGTCAGACGTCATCAGTCCGTTCACGTCCGTCCATATCCAAACCTCGTCAGCTTCTAAGGCGGCTCCGATTATTGTGGCGGTGTAGTCTGATCCTCCCCTGCCCAAGGTTGTGGTTTCTCCGTTCTGGGTTGCGGCTATAAAGCCCGTTAATACCGGAAAGGCTCCTTTTTTCAGCAGAGGCTCAAGGTTCTTTTTGACCTGATATCTGGTAACGTTCATGAGTAGACCTGCTTCCCCAAAGTTGTTGTCGGTCACTATCCCCGCTTCTCCTCCGGTGAGGTGCTCCGACTCTAGTCCCAGGTCTTTGAGGGCTCCGCTGACTATGGGCGCAGACAATTTTTCTCCGTAAGAGATGACCGTGTCCCTTGATTTGGGGGTGAGTTCGCCGACGTAAACGATTCCTGTTAGAACCTGCTCAAGCTCGTCTATCCTTGCCCTGAGAGTCTGCTCCACCCCTTCTCTTATCTGGCCGTTTTTGATGGTCTCTTTGGCTGTAACTAAATGCCTTTCAAGAATCTTCTGCTTGAATTTTCTGATGTAGCCGCGGTTTCCTTTTTTTGCTTCCTCTGCCGCTTGGATAAGCTGGTCTGTGACACCTTCCAAGGCTGAAACTACGGCAACAACTGCGCAATCTTCACTCCGGTTGTCTGCTATCAGTTTGGCTACGTGCCTGATGTTTTTGCCGGTGGCTACAGAGGTGCCTCCGAATTTCATCACTATCTTCTTCAAGTCCTTTTCCTCAACTTTATGTTATCATCTTGTTTGCTATGTTCTGTTTTATGTCCAGCAGATCCCGCAAGACGGCGCTGGCGGTTTCTATTCCTCCTGCCCCAAGTCCGATGATGGTTTGTTCGCCCGCGGATTCTGAGGCGAAGGTTACGGCGTTGAGGGCTCCGTCCACGGCTAGGGGATCATGTTTGGATATTTGGGTGGGCTCCACTTTTAGGGTTTCCTCGATGGAGCCTATGAGCTTTATTGTTGAGCCTTTCTTTGCGGCGTCCTCGATGTTCTGGGCTGATACGTCGCGGATGCCCTTGACCTTCACGTCTTTGATGGTGACTTTCCTGTCCATTATCCAGTTTGCCATGATGACCAGCTTTGCGGCTGCGTCGTAGCCGTCAACGTCCATTGTGGGGTCAGCCTCGGCGTATCCCAGTTTCTGTGCCTCTTTCAGGGCTTCATCAAAGGTGATGTGCTTCTCATCCATCTGTGAGAGAATGTAGTTTGTGGTGCCATTCAATATTCCCCTGATGGAGACTATCCTGTCGCCTTGGAGGCAATTCTTGGCAAACTCCAGAATCGGGGTTCCTGCGCCCACGGTTCCGCTGAATCGCAGGTAAACTTTGTTGTAGTCCGCCAACTCTGTCAACGCTGGCAGCGCCAGGGCTAGGGGTCCCTTGTTTGTTGTGACCACGTTTTTTCCTGTTCTGAACGCTGCTTTGATGTAGGATAATCCGGGCTCTGCGGTTTCGATGTTGGTGGGCGTCACCTCTATCATGGCTTCAGCCTCCACGGACTCTATTGTTTCTAGCGCTGACATTCCGGGGTGTCCATGTTGGCTGCTTGCTGACACTGTTCCCTTCTCTTTTTTGAGAGCCAGCATCTCTTCTAGGTCTAGTCCCTTCGGGTTTATGGCTGCGCCTTTCTTGTCGACTATGGCTACGATTCTGGGGCGGAAGCCGTATTTTCTGGCAAGCTCCCTCTTTCTGCTTGTGATGATTTGGGCGAAGCTCTGCCCGACTACCCCCCATCCCACCAAGATTATCCTCATCTTATCGCTCACTCTTCAGGTATGTTTACAGTTGTACGTTGAATCTCCTCTATTACTGTTACCTTTTATAAATAATAAGCTCCGCCCAAAAAATGCCTAACCCTTCCATCTTTCAAATCTTAAACAATCTTCACTTCTTTTCATTATCAGAATACCTCAACTACCGATACAAAAACCTGCATAATTATTGTCAAGAAAAATTGACTAAACGTATCGTTTGTTTGGTCAAGAAACCTTGACAAAAATGCTTTTACGTTTTACCCACAATAAAATTGAATGATATGACTTCTGAAACAAGAAAGATCAAAGCAACCATTGCACTATTGCTGACTCTTTCCCTTCTGCTAACTGTCACTGTTCCCTATGCTTTGGCGGCTGAGGATTTTTGGACAACCAAAGAGCCAATGCCCACAGCGAGGGCAATTCTGGGAGCCGCTGTTGTGGATGGTAAGATTTACGTGATTGGAGGTAGAGGTTCCAGTCGCAGCTATCTTAGTACTAATGAACTGTATGATCCGGTTACAGATACGTGGGTTACGAAAGCGCCAATGCCATCTCACCGAATCGATTTTGCTATTGCTGTTGTTGATAACAAAATATATGTTATCGGTGGAACGTTGGGGAATCAGGTGGAGACAGGATTAAACGAGGTTTATGATCCAGTGACAGATACTTGGGAAAATAGAACTGCAATGCCGACTCCCAGACTGGGATTGGATGCAAATGTGGTTAACGGCAAAATCTATTTGATTGGTGGAGGCGACTCTAAAGGTTTAGTATATGATTTGGGTGAGAACGAAGTTTATGACCCAGCAACAGATACGTGGACCACAAAAGAATCAATACCCATTCCTGTTTCCTACTACGCTTCAGCAGTTCTCGACAACAAAATCTACGTAATAGGCGGTGGAGGCGGACGAAGCAATCACACTCAAATATACGATGCTGAAACAAACACCTGGACTTCTGGAACCCCAATACCTACCAAAGTACGTAGCGCAGTTGCAGGTGCAACAACTGGAGCTATGGCGCCAAAACGAGTCTATGTTATAGGTGGGGACTCTTCTGAACGTTTAAATCAAGTCTATGATCCAGAAGTGGACATCTGGACAACAGGCACCATAATGCCAACCCCCAGATTTGCCTTCACTATTGCTGTCATAAATGATGTATTATATGCAATTGGAGGTAATGATGATACTGGCCATTCAGGAGCGAATGAAATGTACACCCCTATCGGGTATATTCCAGAGTTTGCATCATGGATCATTCTGCCATTGTTCCTAACAGTGACTCTAGTGGTCGCAATCTGCAGAAGGAAACTATCCAAAACAAACAACCCAGCATTCATATTAGGAGCCTAATAAAGGTACATTGTTGAAAACAGTCTTTTTTCAGAAAAACCAAGAAAGATAAAAATTGGCGTTGTGGTCGGAATTCCTTTGTTCATGGTGTCCTGAAATGTTAAAAAGTTGTGTAAGCTATAAATCCAGAACGGTGCTGCTGTGATGAGTGATTCAGAGGACCTAGAGTTCAGAGATGCCTTCAGGCATTGGGCTGAGCAGATGGACTGTCATCAGTATCAAATTTTTGTGGAAACAGCCAAAATCGTGGATTTGCTGAAGCAGAAACAGGTGTCTGCGAAAACAAAGAACGAGATGATCATCGTAGTTAAGGGCTTGCAGGCAACAGTGAAGTCCATCTCTAAGGTGCTGTCAAAGTACATCCAATAAACAAGCAGATCACTTGGAGGATGCTTTTCCCAGAAAACGCAACATAAACGCTTCACCCTCTATCAAGCCAAAACCGCCCTTCTTGGCAGACGATTCATCAAACTGCTTCACTCCGTCAGCTTCAATGGATGGGGAGTAGATTGCGAAGGGCACGGGGTCTCTTGTGTGTGTGCCAATCTTGATGGGTGTGGGATGGTCAGGCAAAATGGCGATAGTGCAGTCTTCTTTCAGTCCATCCAGCAGATGTCCAACTAATCTTTTGTCCAAGTCCTCTATCGTCTTCACCTTCAGCTCATAATCTCGGGAGTGCCCAGCCTCATCCGGCGCCTCAACATGAACAAAAACCATGTCACACTCTTCAAGCGCTTCAAGTGCATATTCTGCTTTGCCCTCATAGTTCGTATCATACAAGCCAGTGGCGCCGGGGACATCAACAACCTTCATACCAGCGTAGACTCCGATTCCTTTAACCAAGTCAACAGCAGAAATAACCGCTGCATCCACACCATACTTTTCCTTGAATGTGGGCATGACTGGTGTTCTGCCGCCGCCCCAAGGCCAAATCATGTTTCCGGGTCTTTTGCCAGCTTTTCTTCTAGCAACATTAACGGGGTGACGTTCCAGAACCTTCTTGGAATCAAGAATCAGCATATTCAACAAGTCAACAGTGCTTTTTGTTTCTTCACAGTCGGCTTTTGGCAGAATCTTTGAGATTTCAGCTCCGATAGCATCGTGGGGTGGCGTACACTCTATAATTTCTTTGTGAAGATAGTTTCTCAAGATCAAGAAGTGCCTGTAACTTAAACCAGCAAAAAACTCTGCTTCGTCTGGTTTTTCCATTTCCCTTTTCAGCGCTTCTATTAGTTCCGCGGATTCGCTGCTTGTTATGTGATCGGCAGAATAATCGATTAAGATTCCATCCTTTTCTGTGATGAGATTGCATCTGTACGCTACGTCGTTTTTGTCTAACCGAATGTTTCTGGCAGCAGCTTCGAATGGTCCTCTTCCGCTGTAATATTTTGTGGGGTCGTAACCGAGAACTGAGATGATTGCGGTGCCTGAACCGGGGGTTAACCCCTCCGGCACTGTTCTGAGCAGACCATTTCGTCCCTTGGCTGCGATCATGTCCGTGTTTGGTTTGTTTGCCGCTTGGAGAGGAGTCTTGTTGCCCAATTCTGGAACGGGGTAATCAGCCATTCCGTCTCCAACAATAAGTAGGTACTTCATTGCAGTTCACAGTCCTTCTTGTGCCGCTTCATGGTTCAGTTCGGTTATACCTGTTTTGTGGTGTCTTCCTGTATTTCTTTTTCGTTTTTAGGCGCTGGTTTCTCTTTGCTGGTGAACAAAAGACTGTGTATGAGTGAGGAAGATAGAGAATACAGTCAAGTGATTATTAGTTGGAATCCATAAATGTTTTACCAGTTGCTGCTTCCGTACTAACCATGGATCCCAGCGAATTCCTTTTCTTAATTCTGCCTCTAGCCGCTCTGGTGACTATTCTTGTAGCTGTGGTGCTTTACTTAGCAAGAAAAGAGGATACTATACAACACAAAGAGCTGGAGACGCTGCACGAGTTAACGCGCACAGGAGAAATCGACAAGGAAAACTTCTCCATGGCGCTTCAAGACTTGGTTAGCAAGAGGGTAATCGACAAAAACTCCTGTGAACGGTTGAGAAAACTGCTTGAGAAAACCCTTTGATGAAGCCGAGGAAACATGTTGCCCCTCTGATGGAACCCGTTTTTATGTAACTCAGACCTGAAAACAGCCTTTGTGCAGTATCCTGACTTTTTCTCCGTTTTCTTTGGTTACCGTTACCGTGGGATCTGAGAGGAGCAGGTCCATGTGATTCCTTGATGGGTTTTTGCCTCCAGGCATGTCCGTGTTTGCTCCAAAAGCCACATGAACTGTCCCCAACATTTTCTCAGCCTCAAGAAACGCATCTGCAAACCGTGCTTTAGGGTTGATTCCGAAGGCGAATTCCCCCACAACATCAGACCAGTCGTCAGTCGCAAAAGTTTCTTTGACTCTGCGCAGGTGCTCCTTGTCCTCCGAAAACACGGTTTCCACTCTGCCCTTCTCGGCGGTGACTTCCACGGCTTTTCTTAGTTTGCCGATTCCGCCGATCGCCATGTCGCACACCAGTTTTCCATTCAACGAATCTTCGACAGGCGCAACTATGACTTCGCCCGTTGGAAGGTTCATCCATTTCATTGATTTCCTGTCCAGTTTTGTGTCAGTGAAGAACTTCCTGTTCTTTGCGCTTAACGTCAACTTGGTTCCCGCTGGATTACGGATCTCCACCGTTACTGTTTTTTCTAGGGCGCGGATGAGCCTCTCCGCATAACCTTGCATGCTTTTGTGCTCTTCTGGGGTAAGGGCTAAGGCGCCTTCAGTGAGCATGTCCGCTGTTACTCCGGGGCAGTGTCCCAGACGTGCTTTATGGTCTTGAGTTTCCGTTTTTATGAGTTTTATTCGGAACGGCGTCTCTTCGCGGTTACCCCGCAGCAGGTTGATGTAAATGTCTGGTTTCTGGGTTAAAATTTCTTGAAGCTTGGCTGGGATTTCTGTTAGCGGTTCTTTTGGTTTTTCAAGAATTGTGAGTTTTGTATTTAATCCGAGGGCTAAAGCGCCAGTTGCGAAGGCTTCTCCCACCTCGGTTTTCTCGTTATCGCAGACTATGAGGATTCTTTCTCCGCCAACAGCCTCAAGAACGTTTTCCAGCGCGTTTTTTGATGCTTCCCATGCTTCCAAACCGCTCACTTCAAGGGAATGCTATGCACAGGATGTTTAGCTTTTCTCTTGGCTTGCTGTCTGTGTGTCTGGTAACTTAGATTCTAGCTTCTTCTCTAGCTGGTAAACCAGTAGTGTACAAATTAGAAATCCGCCACCGAAACCTGTGAAGAGTACGCCTGCCAGAAATGTTACAAAGTATTGGTTGGATATTAGTGTGTATTCAAGTATTGTTGCTGGTTGCTCTAGGCTGTTTGCCCACAGAAACATGGCCAATCCAGCTATAGACATAACAAGTGCTCCGCCAAGCGTGACCTGCCACTCTTTCATAAGACTCACCTATGTCCCTCTTGTTCGTTGGGTTACGCTTTTATCTTTTTTCACACAATTCGTCTATAACAAACTGAAGAAACCGCAATTATCGTTAATGCGAAAAGCAAGTTCTCCATAAGAGAAACGTTTTCTTGTTCATTTGTTGTCTCCCCGTTTTTTGTGTTTCAGCAACAGATAGCCAACAACAGCAACTACTGCTACGGCTATCACGGCTACAAGGACGTAACCATGTAAATTTGAATCTAAGAAACCGGAGTTAGGTTGTCCCGACTCGTTGTCTTCGTGGAAGGTTATCAGCAGGTCTCCGGGAAGTGGCTGTGAGTACTCGGATACAACTTGAAGCGACACTGTCTCTGCCTCAGCCTCTCTTGTGACTGTGTACTCCACCGGATTCAATTCTCCATCGATTGCTATTGTGCGTGCTTGAAGGTCTGTGATGTCTGTTTCGAATGTTATGTTGAAGTGTGCGGTAGATTTGTTGCTCCACGGCGACAAGTATGGGCTTATGTTCAGGTCATACAGGAACGTGTAGCTTCCATTAACCAGCAGGATGGGGTGCTCATAATGAATCTTCAGTGTAAACTGATCGAGAACATGCTGGATTGTACAATTGATCATGGGCCAGTCGCCGATGGCAGTATAATGTGTTTCGTCAGGAAAGGTTTGGGTGTAGTTGCTCCACTCAAGCTCTGTTTCATCCATCTTCACGGAGATGTTGGTTGTGCCCGGAGGCGTAGGATAAACCATTGGCAGGGTGTCGCCAGTAAACGTGAACCATGTGCTCTCGCCTGAAAGAGCTTGATCCTCACATTCGATGGTGGATTTAGTTAGGGGGTATGTTCCATCCACTTTTGCCCATAAGCTTCCGTTAACCCACGAAATCGTGTAGTTGATGTATTCTTCGGGCATTTCAAGCGAATAAGCTGAAGTGGGATTCGCCGCTGCAAACGGGGCAAACTGTAATCCTGTAATCGTTAACAGAAGACCTATGAAAACTGTGAAAAGCAGGTGTGTTTGCATACATGTTTTCCTCGAATTTCAGTTATTTCTTCTCTGGCAGTTCTTGTTTGCTGTTTATCTGTTTCTTGTTTCTTAGTTTTATTAGTCTTTGTTTCCTCTTACGGTGTATGTGTGATTGTTTTTCCGCAGTTGGGGCAGTGTATGTGGCGTAGGCTGGATTGTGAGTTGTATCCTGAGATGGTGGCGTCTTTTTTGGGTAGGACGTAGCCGCAATGGCGACATACGTAAGAGTCTTTAGGCATTTCCTAGCCCTCTTCATAGAACTTTATGAGGTTTTGTGCCGCCTTTTTTTGGGATTCCGTGTTTTATTAGTAGTTTGTGAAGTTTTTCGGATTCGGCGGCTGTAAGCTTCTTAGCTTTGCGGAGGAGGGGCAACATGTCACCTCTTGGGTGCGGTTTCGCCTATCTCTACTAGTCTGGTTCTGATTGCTTCGGCGACAAACTCGGTTACGCTTCTGTAGCCCAGATCGCTTCTGCTTTTAATCAACGCCTTAATTTTGTTGTATAGGCCTGACGGAACATTCACGGAATCATAACCCTTAACAGGCATCAGCTTTCACCCGTTTTTATATATGCCATTTTAAGATGGCTGCAATCGTCTTCTCGATAAAACTTATCCCGCAAAGTATATAACATTTACTAA
>CAYVVO010000106.1:0-2893 GCA_964455275.1 uncultured Candidatus Bathyarchaeia archaeon
TTCTTAGGAGTTTACCTTTTTGATGAACCGGGTGGAATCCAAATCGACTATAACTGGGCATACATTTTTCACCACATTAAGGAAGTTGACCCAGAATTTTATCAAACAATAGAAGAGTATATCCAAGAAAGCTTCAACCAGACTGTGACCCGCGATTATGAAGAAGTAAAAGAACGGCATATTTACTATATCTCAGTCCATATGCGGCTTCAAGAACTGATTAACCGTTCGATTACGTCTTTCACTTCTGATTATGCCTTATACTGGTTTGATTACCTCGCAGGCTACGACACAATCTTCGTTGAACTTGGATGGGATCACAACATACAAAAACACATTGCCCTCTGCAGAGGCGCAGCGAACGTTCAAAAGAAAGACTGGGGAACAATCATAGTATGGAAGGACCGAGACCCAGAAAACGAAAAGAACGGAATCTATAAGACTGGACCAGAAATGCTTGACGATATGCTCATTTCATACGAGGCAGGAGCAGACTACATAATTATCTTTAACTACCCCAAAGCCCCTTCAGGCAACCCCTACGGCATACTAGAAGATGAGCACTTTGAGGCATTGCAGCAATTCTGGGATTACATGCAGCATCATCCGGAGGATTACGGAAAAACGGCGGGTCAAGCTGCCATGGTTCTTCCTGAGAATTACGGGTGGGCTATGCGTAACCCAGACGATAAAATATGGGGATACTGGGGGCCAGATGAGCTGTCACCGCAAATCTGGGAGTTATCCCAAGACCTGCTTGACCAGTACGGATTAGCCCTAGACATTGTTTATAACGATCCAGACTTTCCAATAGCAGACATCTACCAAGAAACCATTTATTGGAACTGCACGGAGTAAGTCAGGCTAGATGGTTTTGAAGTAACTAAGTCTTCTGAATAACTGTGTTGACGATTGGTCTTTTTTTCTTTGTACACATTTAATATGGTTGAAATCACATAATGGTGATAAATGAGAGTATCATCATGGGTGATAACGAGGGAAAAAATGCAAACAATGGAGCCTCTAACGTAATCAAGTTAGGCATTTTTTTCATTGTCTTAGCGGTTGTCATAGGCGGAATTGTCATTACCTTGCAGCCAGCAGAGAACATGCCTTCGAATGGGGGACAAGACGGTGGCGGTGAACAGGTTGTTTTCAGTGAAGGCGAATTATTTGAAGACTTTGAGAACATAACCGATTGGAGAACAGATGGAGTTGGAGCATACCAAGAGGCAGACACATCAAACGTAATTCAGGGCAATCAGTCACTGAAGCTAACTGGAACAGGCGGAAATATTGCATTCACCACAAAGACAACGAACCTAAACTTCTCAGATGCCACAAACATCATATTCTGGGTTTACGTGCACAACAAAACAACTTTGAACGCCATATCCCTCTACATAAGCCCAACTGCCAATTGGACCTCATTCTTTGTACGCCAAGTACCCGCTTACGCGCTTGTGAACGGGTGGAATCACATCGTCATCGCCAAACCCCAGTTCAGCGTTAAAGGCGAAGCATCTTGGAAGTCCCCAATAGTTCTGCTGCGAGTGAGAGTGCGCCCCAACGAAGGGGTGAACGCCAGCGCCAGTTTTGACGATTGCAGACACAGCTATCAGGCAAGACCTAAGGCTATACTCGCGTTTGATGATGGATGGAGCAACATACTTAACGTCAAGCCTATAATGGACAAAAACGAGCAAGTAGGAACTGTGTTTGCAATAGCTGGCGCAGGAGCCGGATTGTCAATAGCTGGTTATGAGGGGTCTGGAGCTTATCTGACGTTAAGCGAACTAAAGATGCTCTATAGGGCAGGCTGGGACATAGGCAATCACGGATACACTCACCGTGACTTGTCGTTTTTGTCAACTGAGGATCTTGAATATGAAGTGAACGCAGCGTATGATTGGCTTGTTGCTAACGGCTTTGTTAGGTCCGCGCACCTATTTGCCTATCCATACGGCAGCTACAATAACACTGTAATCGATGTTGTACGAGAGCATCATGGTCTCGCAAGAACACTTGTGTATGGTAATTACCAGCCACATCTATCAAACTTTGATTCTAACATCCAATACAAACTGAAAACATTCCTCGTCACAAACACCACATCAGCACAAGCCATCAAGAACAGGATTGACTCGGCGATTCTACAAAACGGATTAATTATTTTAACGTTTCATCAAATAGTAGCTGAGAATGCTGCTTATAGCACACAATATCTCACATCCCAATTTGAACAAGTCTCTGACTATTTGAAGTTAAGAGAAGCCGACATAGATGTGATTACCCTTTCAACGTTATATGAATTATATACTGAAAGCCGCACCGCTAATAACTAAAACAATGGCAACGATGGCACAATAGTCGGCACAGAGTAAAAGCCAGTGAACAGCAACATCCAAAAGTTTCCTCCACAAGTAATAGGGTTGAGGAATAGCTTTGAAGGGCAACCGCACAAAAATTCAGAGAAGCAGAGTCGCCCGAGAAGCCGCCCTCCTACTCTACACGTCGCAAGAAAAGGAGTATAAGCAAGCCAAAAAAAGAGCCACGGAAACGTTGGGGGTTCGAGTTCTTCCCAGTAACCTTGAGGTCGCAGAGGAACTTGACAGAATCGCCGAAGAGAGGGAAGGCGCCTCAAGAAGGGAGATGCTTCTGCGAATGCGAAGAGAAGCCAGAGAAATAATGGAGACACTCAGAAACTTTAATCCGCGTCTTGTGGGGAGCGTTTGGAGGGGAACAGCCCGCCAAAACAGCGACATAGACATACTTACGTTTTCTCAAGATCAGCTTCAGGTTTTAGAGCAGCTTCAGGAGCACAATTTTGTGGCTGAGAGTTCGGAGTGGCGTTCAGTAACTAAAGAGGGGAGAAAAGAGGCTTCGTTTCACA
>CAYVVO010000107.1:0-6579 GCA_964455275.1 uncultured Candidatus Bathyarchaeia archaeon
GTCAATACTGATATTAAAAACCTCAAAAAGATTTTGGATGAAGAACAGATTGTTGTAGGACGATCTTATTTGATCCAATTTAAAGAAAAAGCTGATTTTGAGGCTTTGAAGTCAGGGAAAATTAAGGAACACTTCAAGGAAGCGCATGAAAAAGGAA
The DNA here is from genome assembly GCA_964455275.1 of uncultured Candidatus Bathyarchaeia archaeon. Taxonomy (GTDB): domain Archaea; phylum Thermoproteota; class Bathyarchaeia; order Bathyarchaeales; family Bathyarchaeaceae; genus Bathyarchaeum. The sequence goes on from CAYVVO010000107.1 coordinate 158, forward strand.
AAATCACAGTTAAGGATACAACAAATCAGGAACTGGCTAAGATTAAGAGTCTTCAGAAAAGGTTGCGTTTGAGGCGCTAGGGGGAGATTAAATGAGGGAGCTGAAGTTCCATTTTTTGGATGTTGGTCATGGAGACACAACCATCATTGAGATTCCGATGGGTGAAGAGGATAAGATTTTTGGTGTAGTTGATTGCATTAAGTTTGAGGAAAAGGTAAAAAAATACTTAAAAGATTTGGGAGCAGAGAAGCTTGCTTTTGTGGTGGCTACGCACCCTCATGATGATCACATCGATGGGATTGTGAGCCTCTTAGAGGCTTATGATGGTAAGGTGGGGGAATTTTGGGATAGCGGTTACTTGTATGGTTCTCCAACCTATATGGGTCTACTTTCTTATTTGGATAAGCACGATGAGATTACTGTGGAGTTAATTGATTCTGGGAATATTGTTAGGTTTGGTAAGACCAGGCTTACTGTTCTTGCGCCTCCGGATAGATTGTTAATGGATTCAAATGAGCAAAACAACATCAACAACGCATCAATTGTGATTCTGGTTGAGTATGGGGAATCAAAGATTTTGTTGAGTGGAGACGCCCAGTTTGGCAGTTGGGCGCACATGAGGATTAATCATCCAGAGATGTTGAAGGCACATGTTTTGAAGGTTTCACATCATGGAAGCAAACATGGCAACTTTCTTGAAGCACTTGAGTTTGTCAGTCCTATCAAAGCAGTCATTTCGGCGGGCTCGGCTAATCCGGAACTTTTTCCCCACAAATATGCTTTAGAAACTTTGAGGGAAGTACAAAAGAAGTACAAGAGCGCAGAAATCCTCAACACTGCAGATGTCGGAGATATAGTCATTTCATGTAAAGGCTCTTGGCGTTTTACGGTTAAAACAGCGAGTTAGACCTGCACGCGCGTTGAGTCATGTGTCTGCCGTCTGAAAGGAAATATAGCAGATCTGCTTAGACTAATGTATAACCAATCAGAGGGGGTGAAACTGTGGGGGTTCAGAACGTTGATGAAAAGTATCGTTGCAACATTTGTGGTAACGAAGTGGTTGTAACCAGGGTCGGCGGCGGAACACTTGTATGTTGCGGACAAGATATGGAATTAATCAGCTAGAAGTTACGCTTTTGTCTGGTTTGCTTCGTTTCTAAACAGTAGAATGTGTGATGCAGCAATTCTGTGAGGTGCACAGCAAATTAGGTTATGTCCTATACCAAGAAGTTGAAATCCGCTAAGTGTTAGTGAAATTCACAAAACAAACTTTTTAAGCAATCCTTTTGTAATCACTTCCAGACGCGGGTAGGTGGTGCCTCCCACCCGTTCCGCAATAAAAATCCCGGAGTAGGGAGGTAAAAATAGAGAATGAAAACAAATGAAATAACCTTAATGATAGTTTTTGCAAGTTTGTATGCAGTTTTAGTCATTGCTTTAGGAACAGTGGGTCAAGGTCCTGTGCAATTACGTGTTGCAGATTGTCTGATTCCCTTAGCCGCTTTGTTTGGTTGGCCAGTTATTGCTGGAGTAACAGCTGGATGCTTTGTTGGCAACTCAGTCGTTTGGTTGGGTACAGAGGATGTCGTCTTTGGAACAATTGCTAACTTGATCGCAGCAACCATAGTTTTTCTACTTAGAAAACGGCAATTGTTGGCTTGCACTGCTGGTTCTTTTCCAATCGGAATAATTGTAGGCAGCTACCTTTGGCTATTCTTTGAGTTCCAAATAAGCGTCTTTGGGTTACAAATTCCAGCGTGGGCTACTATGATGGTAAGCATTACAATTAGCACTTTGATTGTGATGTCGGGAATAGGCTATGCTATACTCAAAACATTGAGCAGTTCCAGCTTTATCCGCACGTTCAAATCGTGGGGAATAAAAGTTTACACCAAAGAATAAACTGCATCAGCATCTGCACTGATCTCACAAAATACCTGCTGAAAGGCGAGATTCAGAGTGGAAACAGGATAGAATATATTCTGTTACCCGAAAATATGATGTGTGCGTAGAAGATGGACTGCGAAACAGTGTTCGAGTTAGCAGAACCGTACCTGAAGAAAAACGATTTTGGGCTGCCCCACACACGAAGAGTCTTTGACCTTGCAAAGAAAAACTTTGAGATTCCCCCGGAATTGGAGGAACTGGTCTTCTGCTCTATAATCATGCATGATATCGGCGGGAGTACTATCGAAAAACAATACGAGGAGGGACCAAAAATAGCTGCGTTTATTCTACAGAAACTGGGATGTGCCAAGAGCTTTGTTGATGAAGTTTGCGAAATTGTGCGCACGCATCATGATCACCCCGACAATCCTTCTTTGGCTTTCAGGGTCTTGTATGATTCAGACAAGCTTGTCATGTTCTCTCACGAAGAATTTCCTCACTACAACTCGAAACCGAACTTTAGCTGGAACGAAGTTGTTGGTCTGATATATTCTGAGCATGTCAGAGATTTAGCTAAAAAACTTCTGCAGCAAAGAATAAATGAAGAAACAAACTAATCAGCACGTTAACTTCCTGTGGGTTTTATGCACAAATTTTTTGAGTGCTAGTGTATGGAAATAACTTATGTATATGCAGTATCAACAGATTGAAGGTGCATAGATTAGGGGAAACAGAAATGCGTAACAAAATATTGTCTAAAATTTGTGTAGCACTCGTTATAGCATCGGTGGTATCCGCAGCCACGGTGTCATCAAACGTTCTCACAGTATTAGCGCAACCAGCCACTCTTGAGGATGTCATTGCAGAGATAGAAGTGCTTAACGATAGACTGGATGACATAGAAGAAAATTTAACCGCCCTGAATTCAGCTATAACCTCATTGAGTGCTGCAGTTGATAAGCTGGAGGGGATCATGTATACTCTCAGCGCAACCACCGCAACCGCATCGGAAGTAGCTCGTTTCGATTCAGTTTTGGACAATCTACGCGATATGGTCAACAACGCATGGTCAATCACAACTTCTCTCAACGCTACTACCGCAAGCAAATTAGAGTTAGCTGCTGTAAGTTCAACTGTAGACGAACTTGAAGTCACCTTGGATTCTCTCAGCGAGCGAACACAAGACACAGAAAGCTACCTGACAGGAAATATCGAACTCCTGAAAATACTGGTAGCGGTGGCAATCGTTTTGGCTCTGGTAGCAGCCATAGCTGCAATAGCCGCACTCTACATTATGCTGAAAAAAACCAAGACCCCCACAGCAGGGTAAACCTTTATCCTCTCTATTTTTTTCAATTTCGCCAAGTCACCGTTACATTTTTTCTAATCTTTCTAGCAGCCTCAAGTCATAATTTTGATAGGTGGCTTTTTGGAGGGGTCCTTGAGCTTGTATAGAGCCGTTACAGTTCGAAATATAAAAGGACGAGTTTACATGCCCAAAAAATGTAGCATCGTTGTTTTGCGTGGAGACGGCATAAGCAAAGAAGTGATTCCAGAAGCCGTCAAAGCGCTGAATGCCGCGCAAGCTTCCGCGTGATCTTGGAGGAGCCTCCAAAGCGGATGAGGTCGGCGATGAGATAGCCAAAAAGATTCGGGGTCCCTAACTGACTTCGCAATGTTTTCTGAGACAGAATAGACCATTAGCTGCAAAGGGGTGAAGAGCTGGTTCTCTACTTCACGTAGAATATGTCTTTTGTCTGTTGCGGCTTCCTTGTGGCTTCTTTTCTTATTTTCTTCTCTATCTTTTTTTCTTGGCTTCCAGTTATTTTTGCGTCGTAGTCTACAAAGGAGGACACAAGCTTGGCGAGGTTCTTGTTTATCGCCACCAACTCGTCTAGAGAGAATTGAGCCATGATGTCGGGGTTGTCAGCCCACTGCATCCATCCGGTTACGCTTCGTTGCAGTGCAAGAATTGTGAATCTGATGGTTCGCACCATGTCTAGGCGGTCTTGTCCCTCAACCTTTTCTGACTGTTTTATTTCTTTCAAGATTTTTTGGCAGTCGTTAACCCATTTCCCTTCCATGAGCAATACCCCAGTATGCCCTAGGAATTTCAGGCATAAAAAGTTTCTTAATTTCAAAGATTTTTCGCAAAAGCATATAAGAATCGATAAAATCTTTTTTTAGATATGAGCTTAACCACTAAGGAACAGAAAGAGCCGTCGTTAGCTTTTGGCGGGCAGGCAGTGATGGAGGGGGTGATGATGCGCTCCAAAGACTATATGGTAGTGTGTGTGCGGCAGCCAAACAATGAGATAGCGACGAAGACGGAAGAGCTGCACTCTCTGTCCGAAAAATACAGGTTCCTGAAGTTTCCTTTCCTGAGGGGCATTCTGGCTCTGTTTGAAACGTTGTATTCGGGAATCAAGGGGATTTATTTTTCTGCAAACGCCGCTTTTGGAGAAGATGAAAATGAGGAAGAGGTCCTTAACCCTAAAGAGATTGCTGTGGTTGTTGCTGTGGCTATATGCCTGTCGATACTCCTGTTCAGCGTGACACCCTTTTTCTTAACGTCGCTCCTGAATCTGGGCGGAGGAGTTCTCTTCAACGTCGCCGAGGGCATAGTTCGCCTCAGCTTCCTGTTGGCGTACCTTGCCGCTATGTCTTTGGTTGGGGACTTTAAGCGGATATTTCAGTATCACGGCGCAGAGCATACCGCCATTAACACGTATGAGGCTGGGGTGGAGTTGAATGTTGAAAACGCCAGAAACTATCCTCGTTTTCACGCTAGGTGCGGAACATCTTTTCTTCTCATAGTTACGTTGATCAGCATATTGTTTTTCTCGCTTATGCCCCGTGCTGATTATCTGGTGAGGCTGTCCTACAGGGTTGTTCTCATCCCCGTGATCAGCGCTGTTTCCTACGAGATTCTGAAGCTCAGCGACAGGTACAGAGACTCAAGAATCATGAAGGTTTTGGTGGCGCCGGGTTTGGCTCTCCAACATCTCACCACAAGACAGCCCGACGACGACATGATCGAAGTAGCCATAAAAGCGGTGAAAGAAGTTGAACGCCTACAAAAGGGCATCTAAATGAAGTTTTGGTTTCGGGTTACTTATATAGGTAGTTTGTCTCTTCTCAGAAATAGGCGATGGACTTGGACGCCCTGAATCTTGATTTAAGGTCTTGGAAACTCTTCTTCACTCTGTATAAGTTGGCGGAGTTGGGTGCCTCCAGCCGGACCGTTAAGGTGTCCACAGAGTATCTAGCCGAAAAACTCGGGGCGTCCCAGCAGACAGCATCCCGCCACCTCATCAACCTGGAGAAGATGGGGTGGATCAAACGAACCATAACTCCGGAAGGCTGCTTAACAAAAATCACCAGCCAAGGCGTCGCAGAGTTAAAGAAACTGTACTCTGAGCTGCGGTTGATATTTGAATCGGATTATCCCCCATCAGTAACCTTGGAGGGCACCCTTTTCAGCGGGTTGGGGGAGGGAGCCTACTACGTAACCAAAGAGGGGTACCGCAAGCAGTTCATGGAGAAGCTGGGTTTCGATCCCTATCCTGGCACCCTTAACCTCAAGCTGACATCCGAATATGACATAAAATCCCTGTCAGAACTGGAAGCCTACCCCGCCGTAGAACTGGAAGGCTTTGAGGACGAGTCCAGAACTTTTGGTTCAGTGAAATGCCACCCGGCAATAATAAACAACAAAGCAAAAGGCGCCGCCATCCATGCTCTAAGAAGCCATTACGGATCATCCGTTCTGGAGATTGTTTCCCCCCATTATCTTCGAAGCCTACTGAAACTGAAAGACGGAAACAAAGTGAAAGTGGAAATCCTCATTCTACCCTAAAATTATTTGTTGAATGACTCTATGATCTTTCGCACGATCTTTGAGGAACTGTCCAGCTCCCTCTTCCCAAACCTTCCAATCTTCGCAACTTCAACGGCAAGTTTTTTTTTCTCTATTGCCTTCAGCACTTCCTTTTCTATACCATCTTGGTCGTGACCCACCGCTATCACATCCGGCTTTATCTTCTCAATCACGTTGTCGATGCTGAAATCATCCAAACCCAGAATCGCCTCATCCACCACCTTCAGGGACTCAACAAGCGCCCGCCGCTGATCCTCAGGCATAACAGGCTTTTTTCCCTTCCTCGCCTTAACAGTGCTGTCCCTGGCAACTATAACCACCAACTCCGCGTCTTTGCCTCCCGCCTTTTTTGCTTCCTCCAGAAATCTCACGTGGCCTAGGTGAAGCAGGTCAAAGGTTCCCGAAGCCAGCACAACTCTTTTTTTCTTTTTTGTCACCATGAGAACTCCACAGCCCCTAACAGCCGCAGGGCATCCAGCAGCCCCTCACAATAGGCAACGGACGTAAGGCTTGTTTCCAGTTTGCCTTTCTCCTGATAATACTTTGCGTCTTCCAGATAACGTTTAGCCCAGTCAAACACGTTTTTTGCCTCCTCTTCGTTGAGGTGCACATCCTTTGGTATTTCTCCAATTTCTTTGATGACCCGCTCAGCGCC
>CAYVVO010000108.1:0-1295 GCA_964455275.1 uncultured Candidatus Bathyarchaeia archaeon
CTCTGAGTTATTACGCCGTCAAAGACCACCGTGTCTATATCCTTTGCTTGTTGAAGTTTCTCTGCAATTTCTCTTACCGGCAGCCGATCCACCTTGTTCATCTCTTTGTCAAGGAGCACAGCCTCTAACGTTCCACTCAGCTCTTTTGCGGTGTCAACGATTTGTTTGGGAACCAGCTTTTTACGTCGCTCTTTCTTCGGCGTCTGTACTTTGACCTTTTCGATAGGAACCTTGTTTTTCAGGGCTTTCTCGATCTCGTTGAAAGTCAGGTCCTCTACTTCTTTGCCTCGGGGCGCTCTCGCAACATACTTGACAGTGGTTACTTGCTGAAGTTCTTTGAGAATAAGGTCTCCGCCCCGGTCGCCATCTAGAAACGCGGTGGCTTCTCTTTCTTTGCATATTTTAATTATGCTTTGCGGGATTTTGGCGCCTTCAAGAGCAATGGTGTTCTGTATTCCAGCTCTTAACAGGTTGATTACGTCTGCTCGTCCCTCAACCACGATTATTTCCTTTGCACTATTGATTTCTGGTCCTGCAGTCAATCCTTCGGGTCCATACTTTTCGACTCTTGCCAGCCTCAACATCTCTGAAACTTCTCTGAAAATTTCATCTGTGCCAGGCATAGTTTCGACAGTCCATTTCCGAAGAACTTCTTTGGCGCGGTCTATGATGATCCGCCGTCTAGCGTCCCGTATATCCTCTTTTTTGTTCAGAATAACTTTTGCTTTGCATGGTCCCACGCGATTTATGCTTTCGATGCTGGCTGCGATAATGGCTGTGGACACCCTGTCCAGACTTGTGGGTATGTTTATGTTGCCGGTGGTTTTGTCTTGTTTTGAGTCTAAACTAATTTCTATTCTTCCGATTCTACCCGATTTTTGGAGTTCTCGGAGGTCAAGTTCGGGTCCAAACAATCCTTCTGTTTGTCCAAAAAGAGCCCCGATCACATCCGGTTTTTCAACTACTCCCTCCACTTCGAATCGGGCGCGTATAACATACTTTATCGTAAAAGTTTGTGCTGATTTCGTTTCTATTCACCTCAATCATGATTTTGTCCCCATGAAAACTGAGACGATTCTTTTTAAACTCTTCAGTGTCTATTATACTTTACGACTTGGTGCTTCTATTCTTCAAAGTTTCAAGATAAGCCGCCAAACCCTCAATGTCTTTGACATCCCGCCCAACCAAACATAAAAGCATCTTCCAGAACAGCAGATTAGGAGTTACTTTCATCCCCTCTAGGCGACGAGCCATGCGGCGAGTCCATTCTTTGCCGCGCCGGTCAAAGTCGAACA
>CAYVVO010000109.1:0-3369 GCA_964455275.1 uncultured Candidatus Bathyarchaeia archaeon
CAATGCATACCCGAGTAAGACAAAATTTTTTCTTTTTCTGAACTTGTCAGAGAAAAACCCTGAAACCGCCCGTAAAGCATAACTCAAGGCTTGAGCTGTTCCCTCAATCAACCCCAACACTGCTCTGCTGGAGCCAGGCAAGCCGAGAAGAAAGGTGGGCAGGAGGCTGAAAACCATTTCACTGGACATGTCGGTGAAGAAACTCACAAACCCTAGAGCAAACAAATTCCTGACTGATGACCCTTCGGATTTCTTTTCATCCGCTTTTTTCTCCATACATCCTTTCCCCACAATTTCGGGTACGAAGAGCTCTTTCCCGTAATTTTATATCGTCTATGTTAATTGACTTGGCATCAACATAACATTTTGTTAAATTGCTTACCTAACATTTATTTTTGACTTCTGGAAAACAGTTTGGGAAACCATTTTGGCACTCGCTTTTGGTAAGCAAGGTATTCTTCTCCTAAGATTTGTATGAGGCTTTTTTCTTCATAAGTTGTCATTTTGTTGTAGAAGATGAAGAATACAACCGAAATTCCGAGTGAAAGCAGAGATGGACTGGCAAAGAAGAATGCCAAACAACACATTAGGATTCCAAGATACATGGGATGCCTGACCCAAGAGTAAACCCCTGAATCAAGAAGTTTCGGTTGAACAGGTGCTTCACCGAAAACTGCTTTGTGCGACTTCGCTACCAGATACAGACCAAAACCTAATGATACAAACGATGGAAGCAAGAGTGCCGGAAAAGAGATTACGTCAACTAGGACCGTTGAGTATCCAAAGATGAAGAAGCTTAAAGAATCTATTCCCCACACAACCAAAAACAAGACTAACAGAATAAGCTGAATTCTATCGCAAAGAGGATGCTCAGAACCCAAACCATGCCTCTTTTCTGAAATCTTAACCACCCATCAATCACTTCATGCGAGTAAATATTTAATGTTGATGCACAAAACATCTCTGCAGATGGCGACCATGCAAGAAAAATTTAAACTGGAATTACTTGGTTCGCTTCAGTTGATTGCAGGAATAATCTTGGTTCTCCTATGGTCTTTCTACTCCGCAGAATGGTGGTCAGCAGCCTTTGGATTTCTAGCCGTTTTCTTCCTGATTGAAGCAATATGGCACTACATAGTCTGCGATTGCCTACGTCATTTCAAGAAAGCTGACTAACCAACTCAAAACTGGTTATTTCGAGAAAATAGTGGCGCCCTGGTCGGGATTTGAACCCGAGTCGGGCGGGCGACAGCCGCCTATACTAGACCGGACTATACTACCAGGGCATCCAATTCCCTAAAAAGATGGAGACTTGTACTTAAATTTTTCATTCCAAGAGGATGCGATGGGAGGGAAATAAAGCCGAAATTTGGAGTGGAAAGCATCAAAAAGGAGCCGTATTGGTGCTATCAATTAGTTTGCCGTATTTCTGATACGGAGGGATACCCGCATAATGTTGATAAGCTGTGCGACTTTAATTGTTAGTGAACCTCGCGGGTAGGTTTGAGAGTTAATAGAAGATGATGAGTCCGGGTCTAATCGAAGCCTTAGGCCAGATAATGACTGGGTTGAGGTGTATCGGAGACGGCGTAACCTATCTGATAGGCTTCATCTTGAACATTGCAGGCGTCTCAGCGTCTCAACAAATGATACAGATGATGACAATCATGATTCTTCTCGCCGTTGTCTGGAAAATAGGCTCCAAACTCACCAGCAGCATATTCTGGTTCTTCATCATAGCACAGGCAACGAGCTTCCTCGGCGCCGTCTAAGGAAACTTCCATTTTCCTGAGTGAAAACTGGACAGAACAACAGTTTTGCGCAGATAGACTTGATTAATCGTCTACAAGTTTCAGTATTTCTTTTATGTCCGGCTCGACGGTTATGGGTGTGTTGGCGAACCTGTTTTTTGGGTTGAAATGGTAGTCCACTATTGCCGTAGCGTCTTTAAGCATATGGCCAGTTGAAATGCCGACTACAGTCTCATCTGCGCCGATTGTACCTTGATCTACCAGTTTTTTGGTTCCTGCCACGGTTGCAGCTGAAGCGGGTTCACATCCGAATCCATTCTTGTTCACCATAGCCATAGCATCCATTATGGCTTCGTCAGAGACCTTTGTTACAACGCCGTCAGTGAACTCTAATGTTCGCACCGCCTTCTTCAAGTTCACAGGCTTAAGAATCTCTATTGCACTTGCCATTGTCTTCGCCTTAATGCCCTTTCTGTCCACTTCACCGTAGTATTCGTCTATGATGCTGTTGTCGATGTTTCCCCCGTTCCATCTCAGTTTTCGGTCATTATACAGGTCAGCCAAGGTAGGTGCACCCTCCGCGACAACCACTGCCATCCGCGGCTTCTTCCGTATCCAACCATACTCGTAAAGCTCCATGAACGCTTTACCGAAAGCCGACGTGTTCCCCAAATTTCCGCCCGGAAACACAATCCAATCTGGCACTTCCCAACCCAGATAATCAAGCATCCGAAACATCATGGTTTTTTGCCCTTCAAGACGGAAAGCATTCAAGGAATTAACCACGTAAATGTCACTCTCCCTTGAAAGCGCCTTCACCATAGCCATGGCAACATCAAAATCGCCCTTCACCTGCAGAACCTTAGCTCCATACGCAAGGGATTGAGCAAGCTTACCTTTGGCAATTTTTCCTGCCCCCACAAGTATCACAGCCTCCATATCCAACTCGTTTGCCGCAAACGCCGCTGCAGAGCTGGAAGTGTTCCCAGTTGAAGCGCAAACAACTTTTTTGGCTCCAACTATCCTTGCATGTGTAAAGGCGGTTGCCATGCCGTTGTCTTTGAAGGAGCCTGTGGGGTTATCCCCCTCGAACTGCAGCCAAAAGTTTCCAGTTTTCACTCCAACATAATCGGCAACTCGGGTCAGATGAAACGGTTTTGTTCTTCCTTCAGCACCATCCAGAGAGACCAGTTTTCGGCTGTAATCAGAGTAGTTTTCTGTGTCCACTCCAGCAAAATTGATTAGTTCCCTGAATCGCCAAACCCCGCTTTCATCAAATATGTCTTGTCTATGATTTCGGCGTTCACAAAAGGTTTCTTGCAAACTTTTCGGGAAATCTCCCTTGTATCGTACGTCGAGAAGTTCGCCGCAGTCACATGTGGTTCTCCGTTCTTTGACGCTGTACTTTTTTCCGCAACTAGGATTGATACATTGTTGCCAACTTTGGGTCTTCATGAAAAATTAATCTCCCGAATTCTCTTTTATACTTAACTTTTGCCTTCAATTACTCTATTTAGAGAGTACAATCAACAAAAAGCACAGCAAAGCTCTTAAATGTTTTACAATAAATTTCGCGCTATTATGGGTCCAAAAGACAGCGGCTTCCAGCAGTCTCAAG
>CAYVVO010000110.1:0-12727 GCA_964455275.1 uncultured Candidatus Bathyarchaeia archaeon
ACAAGTTCCCTGTTTAGCCCGGAACTGATTAGCTTTTCTTTTGCGTCTTCTAAAGTTCTTCCTTCGCCTCTGAACTTTTCAACAGTTTTTCTAACAGTTTCCTTCAGTTCCCAAGGAAAAACTATCCAGCAGCGCGTTTCTTCTATGTAATAGTGCGGAACAGTGACGCTCCACGGTTTGCAGTAGATTGTCGCGATCTTAATTTCGGATGCACCCTGCTTCTTTAGATGCACGTTTACGAGCTTGAGGCTCTCGCCCGTGTCTGCCACGTCATCAACAACAAGAACCTTCTTGTGCTTAACTGGAAGGGAGACTGGCTGAGTGATTACGGGTTCACTTCTAGTCTCGGCGACTCCCACATAAAATTCTGCGGTTACGTTCGCTAGTTTAGGGTTTTCCAGCAGATCGGACATTATTCGAGCTGGAATCCAGCCGCCTCTGGAAACGCCCACGATTACGTCAGGCTCAAAACCGCTCTTTCGAACCGCCTCAGCGAGTTTTAGGAGTGAACTGTAAATCTGATTCCATGAGGGAATCTTGAACTCCAGTTTGTTCTTTACGCTAGAAGCTGTGTTTCTTTTGTTCAACTCTTTCATTGCTTTTTTGGCTCCCAGATTTAACTTGCCAATTCTCGGGGTTAGCTGAAATTGTTTGCTCATGCTGGTTAAGGCAATTAACTGTATCTACCGTTGAGGTTTCTGCTTTAGGTTTTGCGGTTCTTTGTTCAGTGAATATGTCTGATTCTGAGTTATGTTTTCGGCTGTAATAACGATTATATAAATTCGGAGCCGATTTCTGGTGTAGAGGCTCGATGGATGGTAACTTTGAAGAATCTGCGGGAGAAGATCGAAAATCTGGAAAACGAGAAAACTAAGCTTCTGGAAGAGGTAAAAACGCTTAGGAAAGAAGCAGAGGGAAAAGCTGCCGCACTAGAATGTGAAGTGGCTGTGCTTCGAGAAGAAGCGGAATCGCTGAAAAAAATGCTTGACAGCTTCTAGCAGTCGAAACCCCTTCACCTGTCTAATTCGTGAACACTCAGCCCTTTTTAGGTTAAAGAAACATATAGACAATCTACTCTAAACTGCTAAGTTGGAAAGCCACAATTAATCGAGTTCTTGGAGAGCCTTCAGCCTTTTCACGATGTTTGGGTGGGTAGAAAACACTTCCATAATCCTGTCAAAAGTAGTTACTTTTCTCCTCAGAACCTGTTCGACAAGTTTTCTGTCGCCCCCGACTCCCCCAAACTGGCTTAAGGCAGCTGCATCAGACTCCGCGCGGTCCGGATCAGAGATGAAGAGCGCCTTAAACGAGTTGGAACCGCCTTTGTCGCGTCGGTCGCGGCGGCTTTGTTTTACCACGTTTGTGTAGTTCACTATCTTTGCTAGCCCTTCAGAGAGTTTGCGGGGTCCATCCTCGACGATGGAGGCGCTGTGGCGGTCAGCATAGTATTCGCGTATTCGGCTCAGGTATAGGGTGAAGATGGTGAGTATCCAGTAGATGAGGAGGCTTGCGATGCCGATGATGACGGCTCCTCCGCTGTCTCGGCTGTCTCTGCGGCTGAACATGGAGGAGAGGAGCATGGAGTAGCCTATGAAGTAGAAGATTGCTGGCAGTATGGAGACGAACATCATAACTTGGACGTCCCTGTGTTTCAGGTGACCCAATTCGTGTCCTATTACAGCTTCCACTTCTTCGGCTTCAAGGGTTTCCAGAAGCCCGGTTGTTACTGCAACTTTGCTTCCTGTGAGTGGTGAACCGTATGCGAAGGCGTTAGGTATTGCCATTTTGGCTTTCATGAGTTTCGGGGTTTTGATTCTGCTCTTCTTGCTGAGTCGCTCTACCATACTATGCAACGCGGGGTCTTCTTGGGGCTTAACTTCCTTCACCCGGTACATGACGTCTATGAGGTATGGGGCTATGAGCCACTGGATTATGTTGAAGATGACCACCATGAAGGGCAAAAGCATGAGACTGACGCCGGCTAAAGCCATGATAACTGTGAAGAATAGCGTGGATAATCCGATGATGAGTGCTAGGGTTCCTATCAAAGAGAAGCGAAGTTTCCATAAACTCACGAAATTATCCCCAACAATGCTGAGCAAGAAAGGCGGCTTATAACCATTTTGTTTTTAGTTAAATGATTGCTGCTCGCAGGCTACCGTTTCAGTTAGCGTTAGGATTTCTTTAGCCAAGTTAGCTAAACATACGTTTTCTAGTTACACACTTCCATTATTGGGTTGACTCAGTGCAGTTGGTGAGGTTGAAAAGTCGGTACGTTTATTAGCGATTAAAGGTGTATTGTATATTAAGACTTGCTTTCCTTTCTGAGGGGGAAAAAATTGTCCAACGAGAACAAAAAAGAGGAACTGAAATCTCAAATGGAATTGATGGAAAAAGAGATTCTTCGTCTGAAGGGAAGAAAAAGAGCCGAAGTCAGAATGCAGTATCTTAGCCTCCTGAAATCCTGTGGCAAAGAATGTGGATTAGAGGAACCAATCTACATTACGCGATGCTAGCAGCAAAAATCAGCCACGCCTTTTTCTAACGTAAACTGTTTTGAATTTGTCAACATCGTTTGCGTAACATCTTCTGCACTCTTCATCCATCTCATCAAGATTTACCGGTTCTAGGTGAACTTCGAAGCCTAAAGATTTGTACTCGTCAACTATCTCGCTTAGTCTTGGCTCCCCAATGGTAGTCCGCTTAACCCACCCCTGTTTCTTCAATTCATCAGGCATTAGCCATCTTTCCACTCCTCAATGTTGAAAGTACTCATTTAGCCTCCCTTTTTAGGAAATAATCGCTAGCTCTTCTCGATTCTATACATGTCCCCAACTTTGCTGATTTGGAATTTTACGCCCAGAATCTTCTCCATCAACCAGATGTTGGTGTCCAAGTGGTCTGTTATCTTTCGTGTTAGATATGTTGAGGCGCCGTCTGCCAGTGCAACGTAGGGCACAAGCATGTCCGCAAGATGAACGTCCACGGTAGCATGGGCTTCAATTTCCTTTAACAGATTTTCAGCCGATTCTCTGCCCACAGCCTCGCTGGGCTTCCCCCGTTCTCCTATAGCGTCTCCTCCAACTAGGGCGCCTTTGCTTGTTTTCGCCCATAACACTATGGAACTGCCCTTCTGAAGAGGGTTAGACTGGTCATTAACGACACGAATCTCTGCGTCGTAACCATGACTTCTAAGAACTTTCGTAGCCGCCTCAGCTTGCCGCTCTGCAACCCTCTGTTTCTCCAAGAAAGTGCAGACGGAAACGCCCTCGATCTCCTCTATTTCCCCAAACTCCTTTATGGAAAGGGCGCTGAGCTTAGAGCAATTACTGACGTTCAAGACAACTTCCCCCATGCCTTTTGGATAATACCCAAATCTTTTGACAGTTAAAGAAGCATTCAATCCCACCCGCTCAAGCATGGGCAAAAGCACGTGTTTCATGTAATTAATTGTAGGAGCGTAACGAACGTCCGTGCCGCCATTAACAACATGAACTTTGATGTCGCCCTTGGCGTAGGCGCATATGGGCAGAACCGTTAAAAGCAGCATGGATATGCTTCCCGCAGTGCCTATCTCAGCCCTCGCCTCGCCGCTTACGATACCCTTTGGCTTGAACCACAGTTCACGAGAACCAAGCTTTGCTCCTTCAGTTTCAGCGTTACAGAGCTTCGCCGCCGTCAGTACTGATTCGAGGTGTTGGGGGCGGAGTCCAGGTTGTCTGCGTCGGTGGCGGATGTTATAAATGTGCATGGGCTTCTCTAGGATGCCTGCAAGGGCGATGGATAACCGTAATATTGTTCCGCTGCCACTCTTCTGGCTGCCGTCAATCTCCAACATTTCTTGTCTACAGAATATTGCATATCCACAATTATTTAACATTAAAAAACAAGTATTCCAAATTGTGCGCCCAGCCAGAAACTCTGATTAGCAATAAGCTTTTCTTTTGAGACTTCCTTAGATAGTAGGGGAAGATTTTTGAGTTGGATGGAGGATTTAAAAGGGCTCCACTGCAAACCGAAAGTTTCCATCGCAGAAATTAACGACTTCATTCTGCAGCATCCAAAATGGGCTGCGACAATAATCAGAAACGCCATAGGCTTCGAAATGTACAGCGAGTTCTGTTTATGTTGCGAAAATTTTGACAAATGCTGCGAAAAGCTGGGTGTCATAAAAAAGGAAACCCGTTTAGGTTGCATCTGCAACGAATTCTTGAACCAAGAACACTCTGAAGCTAATAGGCCAAGATTACGAGCATACTTCAAAGAAGTTACAGTGATGCTTAACATCTGATATTGACACAAACGGGGGAACTATGATAGCCTTGATGGGGCGCTGCTACAAGTCATCTTTGCAAGACTCTGGAGTGGACTCGAGAAGTTTTATTATTATCCTTAACCGTTTCACATCTTGGAGGAAAAATGTTTGGTTAAGAAAATTTTAGCTGCACTAGATGGTTCCAAGGCAGCCAATAATGCATTAAACTTTGCGCTCGAATTGGCAGAGACAACTTCAGCGGAGCTTGAGCTGCTCACGGTTGTTCCGCCTGTCTTTTTGCCTTCACACTCAATTTATGTGCTTAAATCAGAGGCTGTTGCAGATTGTGCTAAAGCATTAGCTGTTACTTTTAGGGGAGTGCTGTCTAAGGCGCAGAGAGAAGCTCAAAATAGAAAACCTGAGCTTAAAGTTTCAACGAGATTTGAAAAGGGAGAACCTGCTGAAAAAATTGTTGAGGTAGCGGAACGTGGTAACTTTGACCTTATTGTTATGGGAAGCAGAGGGTTAGGTGGCAGAGTCTCCGCTCTGGGGAGTGTCAGCTCTAGAGTTGTAGATAGCGCCTCCTGTCCCGTGGTGATAGTTAAATAAGATTTTCAGCATTTTGTCAAAACAATCTCGTTCTATTATTTTTCTAAATATTGGTTAGTGGGATAAAACAAATGAGTAAGTTATGGTAACGTGTTCTTGTGTGGAGGTTAGGGTTGATGGGTGAAGAAAAGGTAAACATTCAAGAGTTAGCCCGAAAAGTCGATGAACTTCTTAACGTCCTGAATGTAATCTCGGGGGACCTCACTGAAGTTTCCAAGTCCCTCAAAGCGGTAAGCGGGTCAGCTGCTCCTGCAGTTTCTGTTGCATCCTCTGGAAAAAAGCGTGGCGTCAACGATGTTAAGCAGGCGTTTTCTTCCGAACTTGCGGGTATGTTAATCTTTGAGGAAAGCGGAGCCTTCATTATTGTGAAGCCGCGGAGATTCTTGGGTTCCGACAATTTCGCTAGAATAGCATCTATTGTACGCGACCTTGGTGGGGAATACATCAGTGCAGGAAGAAATTCTCATTTCAAGGTTCCAAAGGAATTGGGTTAACCGGAAAAAGCTTGTTTTCAACAATCTTCTGTTATTAGTCTCCTAATATGCTCGGGGATTTGGATAGCAAATCATGTTCTTGCTTGGTTTTTCAGAAAAAACATTCATAACCACAATTTAGGTTTACAATTTTCCAGTTGATATAGCTACTGAATATAGGAAGAACTTGCTTTAAGTTATTGTGTAAGAATTAAATTTTAACCCCCACACACCCCCAACCCAAACCTGTAGATTAGCAGAATAATCTTAAAAGCAAACATCTCTATACCTGTTTACGATGAGTTTGAGGGGGCCTCTGGCAGCTGGCGTACGCATACGCATGCTGACTGATCAGTTGTCAAAGGCAACCAGAACTCAACAAAAAAGGAAATGAAAAAATATGAACAAAAAAATATCTACAATAGCTTTAGTTCTGACATTAACATTTACTTCTGTAATAGTAACCTTATTGCCAATTGTTGATGCTGCCGGTATTCCTACATATGCCTTCGTTTCTGTTGCCCCGGATCCTGCGGGAATTAATCAGGAAGTGACGATTCAAATGTGGCTGGCAGGTCCCAACCCGACAACAGCAGGTCCAACTGGCGGAAGATGGGAAGGCTATACAGTTACGATCACCAAGCCTGACGGAAGCATCGATACTCTTGGGCCATTCAGAGCCGATCCTGCAGCACTCGCATATGAGCTATACACGCCTGACAAAATTGGTATCTACACTATCAATTTCACTTTTCCAGGACAGCACGTAACAGGAATTGGACTTGTTCCAATACCGATTGACGCGTATTATGAAGCAAGCAGTTTCACAACAACACTTACAGTACAAGAGGAACCTAGTGTCATATCACCTCAAACTCCACTCCCAGACTATTACTGGACAAGACCAATAGATGCTCAAAACTTCGAATGGTACAAAATCTCAGGAAACTGGCTTGGACTTGGAGAAACATCCTTCGGAGAAAGGAATTATGACTCATCCGGAAATTTCAACCCATATACCAAAGCGCCCAACAGTGCTCACATCATGTGGACAAAATCGCTGGATTTCGGAGGCTTAATTGGGGGTGAATTCAAAGGCACGCCCGAAAGCAGTTACTATACAGGAAAGACTTACGAACCGAAATTTACGCCACCAGTAATCATCAATGGGGTGCTATACTACAATGCCCCTCTTCCGCCCAAGGAGGGCTTCTACGCTGTTGACTTGCGCACAGGCGAAACTTTGTGGTGGCAAAACAGTACTGGTCCAGTGACAAATGTGGGTCATCCACAATTGCCAATCTCTGGCTATGCTGGAATAAGCTGCGGCCAAACATTCAATTTCAAAACACCAAATGAGGTGGGAGCACGCGCTTATCTATGGTATATGGGTCCTTCAGACACCTCTGGCGGGAACTCATTTTACATGTATGACGCAAACACTGGTCAATTAATATTAACCTTCGAAAATTCGCCAATCGGATTTATACAGACACCCTATAAAGTACAGGGGCCTTCAGGCGAACTATTGGTTTATGTCTTAGACGCTACAGGAAACTGGCTTGCAATGTGGAACTCAACCAAAGCCGTAGGATCATATATGTGGGACCCAACCAACCCCACAGGATCATATGCGGAAGCTTGGACTTGGAGGCCTCCAGTAGGAGCAATTATCGACTTTTATGATGGGGTACAATGGAATGTCACTACGCCACCAATTCCCTTCCAAGCCATTGCTCTGCTAAACCAAGATGTGATAATTGCGACTACAGGAAATCAGGTTCTACCACAGAATTGGCAAATGGAAATAGGCTACGATGCAAAAACAGGACAACAACTGTGGATTCAAAACAGAACAACCCCGATGGGAGCCACAGCGTGGGGTCTGATGGGACCTTTTAGGGATGGAATTTACACAGAATTCGACAGAGGAGCAATGACGTGGACTGGCTACAACGCTTCTACAGGAGAACAAATTTGGGGTCCGTCTGAGCCGTATACTAGGGCTTGGGGGTCCCAGACTTTGGATTCAGATAGTGCATATGGCATATTATATGGGCAGTCCCTCGATGGAATTCATGCATTGAATCTCACCACCGGCCAAAAAATGTGGGATTTCTATCCCGATCCTAGTGGTCTCGACTATCCAGGAATGATCACCTATCCTTTTGTAGGCGCCTCGATGACCATTGCAGACGGAAAAGTCTTTGCAGCCCAAAGTAATTCTCATGGTGTACCACTTTTCAGAGGAGCACATCTTTACGCAATTGACGCCATGTCTGGGGAGACAATTTGGAAGATAAATGGATTCTTTTTGGGCACCATGCCAGTTGCAGATGGCTATCTCGTAGCATTCAACGGATACGACAACCAGATATACAGCTTCGGCAAGGGACCAACTGAAACCACAGTCTCGATAAAAAACAATGTTATATCACGAGGAAGTAGTGTTATGATAACTGGAACAGTAATTGATGAGTCTGCTGGAACAAAACAAGATGCAATAGCAGCACTTTATCCAAATGGAGTGCCAGCAGTAGCCGATGAATTGATGAGTGAATGGATGGAATTTCTATATATGCAGAAATCTTGCCCCCCGATTACAAAAGGAGTAACCGTAAAATTAATCGCTATTGATGAAAATATGAACGAATATGTTATTGGCGACGCTATTACTGATTATGCTGGCAATTATGGAAAGAGTTGGAAACCACCAACTGACGGCAACTATCACATAATGGCAACCTTTGAGGGATCTGAATCGTATTACAGTTCATATACCACAACATACCTAGTCGTTGACCCAGTGCCATCAGAGGATATCTCAATTGAACTGATCATCATACTGGCTGTTGTTGCTGTGGCAGTCATAATCATAGTTGGCTACTGGATACTACGAAACCTAAGGTAAACCCAAATTTTCTCTCTCCCTTTTTTTGTGGGGAGCAAACCATTGGAGGAACAGGGGCTAAGTGGGCTCCCGCTCAGGAAATGAAACTTAACAAAAGCGAAGAGTTTCATTTTTCATTCTCCAAATGCCTGTGCAGAAGCCTAAGCAAATCCTATTCTTCTTAACAAATCTTTAAGCAGTGAAAACCTTTTTTTGAAATGGTTGTTGTTAGTTAATTTTGATTTGGAGAGGTTCAAGGTTGAAGTTGATCTATATTATCATCGACGGAATGGGAGACCTTCCCATAGAAGAATTGGATGGCAAGACCCCTCTTGAGGCTGCTGAGACACCGTATATGGATTCGCTTGCCAAAACTGGAAAAACAGGGCTCATGTATACAGTGGGCAAGGGTATAGCGCCGGAGAGTGATGTGGCGGTTGTCTCCATTTTGGGTTATGATCCCTTTAAGTATCATGTGAGCAGGGGTGCCCTCGAATCTGTTGGTGCAAGGTTGGAGATGAGGGATGGTGACTTGGCTCTCAGATGCAATTTTGGGACGTTGGCGGCTGACGGCAGCTCTATAGTTGACAGGAGGGCGGGAAGAGATTTGACGCAGGAAGAAGCTGATGAGTTGGCTCAAGCAGTTAACGGGCAGGTACAGTTGGAGTCGTATCCGGTAGGTTTTCGGATAAAAAGCACTGCAACCTATCGGGCAGCTTTGGTTATAAGAAGTGATGAAAAGCGGCTTTCAGGCAACATAAGCAACACTGATCCAGCCTATAAGAGGATTGACAGTGTGGGGGTGGCGGATTTAGAGGCTGAGATGGTTCTGAAGAGTTGTGAGCCTCTTGACGGACGTGAAGAAGCGAGGATTTCAGCTGAGTTGGTTAATGAATTCACGCGGAAGGCTACGCCTGTTCTGGATCAGCATGAAGTGAACAGGAGACGCGTCAAGGAGGGGAAGCTGAAGGCTAATGTTGTACTCAGCAGAGATGCTGGTAGTATGGTGCCGAAGTTTCCTTCTCTCAGCGAGCTTTATGGTCTCAGTTTTGTTTGTTTAGCTGACATGAATGTTGAACGGGGAATATCTAGGCTGGCGGGGATGAGTTTGGTTGATCTTCCGCTTCCATCCGAAAGCCTTGAAAAAGACTGTGAACTTAGGGTGAAAAAACTGTTTGAGGTTTTGCCCAGTTATGACTGTTTTTATGTTCACATTAAGGGTCCGGATGTGCCGGGTCACGATGGCGACTTTGACTTGAAGTCTCGGCTTATTGCTACTGTTGATAAATATTTTGTGGGGGAAATGTTGCAGCATATAAATCTGGAAGATTATGTGGTGTGTATAACGGCTGATCATGCGACGCCCTGCAATCTAAAGGCTCACAGTGACGATCCTGTGCCTCTGCTTATTGCAGGGAACAAGCTTCAGGGGGATAGGGTTCAGAGGTTCTCTGAGAAAGAGTGTAAAATGGGTGAATTAGGGGTTTTATCTAAAGGAACTGAGCTTATGCCCAGGCTGGTTAAATGTGTGAAAGGATAGAAGGTGGGTTAGTACCTTCTGTAGCCTAGGAATAAGCCGGTAACGAAGCTGGCTACGAAAGGAACGCTGGATACAAGAGCTGCGAGTCCTAAGGGGGCGATGATGCCTGCGACGTTCGATATGTTTGTAGTTAATGCGTCAAAATCCAAGGCAAGGTTACCTGTGTATGCCAAGCCTATTATGACAAAAGCGAAAATTGCGATTGTTAGTGCCATGCCCGTGACCCTCTTGGCCAAGCTTCCTGTTAAGTAGCCGGCGACTCCGCCTATGATGAACATGAACATTACCGGGATTATCAAATCTTCCATTTTCCTTTTTCACCTCTCAATTTTTTAGATAAATTATGGTTCCGCATTTTTTGCAGTGAAGGAAATTGCCTTCCGGACTGGATTGTCTGGAGGTTATTTCCTGTTTGCAGTTGGGGCACTCCATAATCTATGTCTCCGACTTCTCCGTATTGATGCAGTTTATTAATATTGATTATGAATTCTGAGTACATATTTTCATTTCATAAGTGATTTTTATACAAGCCGCTTAGGGTGTTTCGGCGTTAACTATGAGCACAAAAGTCCGAGAGATTCGACGGAAACTTGCGAAGCTTGAGAAAGAGGCGGATGAACTGAAACTTCTCAAATCTGATTATCATTACGCTAAGAAATTCCGCAGAATGCTTGTTAAGCAAGAGGTAGATTAGCGGAGCCTAAATCGGCGGTTTTTGCTGTTTTCTTTTCTGCAAGGGCAATCTCAGCCACTTCATGTAATCGGAACTTGGCGGTTCCGTTTCGAAGAGTTGCCTGCGGCGGAACTCCAGAAGGTTGTTTGTTGTTCCTGAGAATTCAGCTGCTGTGAGGACCTTGTGTCCTGCTTGTGTGGCGGCGTCGAATATTGGTTGGGTTTGGCTTCTCCAGTTTTCGTCTCTGAGGATGTGGTGTTCGAGTATGGTTGTGGGCACGTTTTCAACCAGGGTCTTCAGGTTTTGCATTCCCGTTTCTATGTGCTCGTCTTTCACCCTGAATCCTGCAAGGTAGGTGGGGGGTCCCCCTATCATAACCAGTTGGGGTTTTTCAGCCAAGATTTGGTTTAATGTTGGCGTATGTATGGGTCCTTGAACATCAGATGCGAACATGACCTTTTCGTCTGCACATTCTATGGTTACCATCAGCACCCATCCTAGCTCCGAGTTTTCGGGTCCATGGAAAACTGGGTCTGAAAACTTCAGTTTTGTTTCTGCGAACTGGAATGTTTTGCCGTCAGCGGATTCTACTTTTTTTGCGTGTTTGCCTCCGGTTTTCGTGAACATCCATCCTCGGCGTCTTTGGCTGGCGTTGACCATGCTGCGGTAGCTTTTGGCGAGTACCAGTTTTCCTTGGTAGATTTTTTTTGCGGTTTCTGGTGAGGACCAGTTGGTGAACCAGTCTGTGTATGAGGGTGTGTGGTGGTCGAAGTGGTAGTGGCTTATGGTGGTGATGTCTGCTTTCTCTGCTGTTTTGGTTATTTTTTTGCGGCATTCTGCGAGGGCTTGGTATTCTCTGGGGTGGGGAGGGTATCCCAGTCTTTTTGGGGCTAGGGATGCGCCGGCGTCTAGGAGAATTTTGGTGTCTGGGGTTTCTATGTAGGTGCACATGGATCGTACGCCGAGGCTTTCTTCGGCTAGTGGGGTAACCTTGATCTGTTTATGCATTGTTGTTCAGCACGCTGTTTCTGTTAGGCTATATTTTTATGTTGGAGTGGCATTTAATGTTGTTTGGTGGGCGATGACGATTTTGACCCACTGAAAAGTGATTGAGATCTTGAGAAAAGTGGACGGCTGATGGCTGGTCGCTTTCAAGAATGCGTGAGCCCACCAACAATTTCTGTTTTTGTGGTTTGGAGGTTGTGTTTTTGGGTGGTTTGTTGTTGGCTAACTGGTGTCATAAGAGTTGTAGCATGTGTAGCTAGAATTATGTCAAAAATCGTAATATAGAGTTAAATGTTAAATATGTAGAGCAGTATACTGTTGGAAAAGTGGTTGGTAATGGGTTTGGTGGAAGAGAAAATAAGAAGCATTCTCACTGATGAGAAGCTTTCCGCTATCAAGGCTGTGCTGGAGAAGGACCATTCTATTGACTGTATTTTTCTTTTGAAGATGGAGAAGGGGCGGTGGAAGAATGCTAAGGCGTTTATGCATGATTTGGGTCTTACTTTGAGCGATGGGACGTTCAGGTCGAGGATGATGGAGATGGAGAATTTGGGGTTGGCTGAAAGTGTGGCGATTGATCCTTTGAAGAAGTATTACGTGATTACCGAGTTTGGCGAGAAGGTAGCGGATCTTCTTTTGGGCTTCTTTGGTGAGCTAGAGTAGGTCTGTTGGCGGTTTCGTCGGGTTTTCCGTTTGTTTATTTTTTGTTTTTGTAATATGTTGTATTAAGTCGTAAGATTTAAATCTCTTGACTGCTTAGTTCTCATGTGAACTCATAAGGAGGGAAAATATCAAAATGAAAAAACTCCTAAAGAGTAAAAAAGCTCTAAGCCCAGTAGTCGCAGCCATCATACTCATCGCAGTAACCGTCGCAGTCTCCATCGCAGTCGCAGCATGGATGGGCTCACTAACCATCGGATTCATGGAAACCAGCGAACTAACAGTCACCCAAATGACCTTCGACACATCTGCTACTAACGCTACCACAGTTTACCTTACTAATTCAGGAACAAGTGCAGTCACTGTTAGCATGGTAAAACTCAACGGCAATACAATTACTACAGCAAAACTTGCAGGGGACCCCGCAGATTACACCTTGGATGCAGGTGAGACTGGAACTATTACAATCACCTACAATCTTACAGGCCAAGGAATATTTGCTGGAAACAAATACAGCGTAAACATGTTTGCAAACGATGGCACACTGATCGGCTCATTCACGGACACAGCTTAGACTTTGAAACAGGAACTTTCAAACTGAGATTGGGGTTGGCTAGTCCTC
>CAYVVO010000111.1:0-5682 GCA_964455275.1 uncultured Candidatus Bathyarchaeia archaeon
GCTTTCCGCCTTAGCTTGACCAGCCTTTCGGGCGATGAAGGTATCCGGGACTTCTGCGAGAATCTTCAGGAAAGCGTGGACAGTAGCCGTGTTGATGTCTCCTGTCTCTTCAAGCTGCTTAACGAAATATGGGTAACCAAGATCAAAGGTGATTGGGTAATTGTGAACCCACTCAGACGCTACAGAATCATACGAAGAGGCAATCTTAAACGTGTCAAGGAGCGTTACGCCTTCATCCAGAATCCTCTTCTTTGATTCTGGGTCAGTCACATCCAGTTTCTTGACCTTGTTCAATCCCCCAGGATTAAGGAGGGCTATCGCATCGTAAACAGCCACTGCATCCTCCGGAGTTGTCGACTCAACAACCACCTTAATGTTTTCTCTAAGCTTAGGCAAAGAGAACCTGTTACTGATCATACCCGCCGCAGCCGCTATGGGCGCAAGCAAAATTATCGCACCCAACAGAGTGTTGCCGCCACTCTGGCTCCACCTCATTCTGTCAACAGCGTCTTTGATTATGCCTCCGACACCCACCTCTGAGGGAACGATTTTTTCCTCAGAAACTTTGATTCCCTGCTCAGCCGCCCTCCTAAACGAAGGCGCTATCGCAACTGCCGACGCCAAAAAATGTTCATATCTGGTTTCTGGAAAGTCTGCCGTTCTGTGAACGTTTCCGGGCTTCGGATATCCGCTAACCTCCAGGAGAATAGCGAGTTCTAGGCATCTGGAAATGTGATCAGACTTTTCTGCGAGTGGGATATGATTCATGATAGCATACCTTTGATTGCTGTTTGCTGTCACAGTGTCAGCGTGATTTAATTAGTTTACGTAAAAACTTGAACACAAAAAAAGGGCACAACATATTAGGAGCCTAATGGAAGTACATTGTTGAAAACAGTGTTTTTTCTGTTTTTCCAAGCAAAAATATGATTTGTTATCCACATCCTCAAGCATATTAGGAGACTAATAACAGAGCATTGTTGAAAAACAGCTTTTTTCAGGAAAAAGGGACAGCAAGAATTAATATTGCATACCAAATAGGAAAAGAGGAAGGCACAAAGATGAACAGCGGATTTAGAGAAGGCGACCTCATAGAATCGAGGGGCAGCATCGTTTTTGACGTTAAGGGGTTAGTTCATCCTCCAGACCGGGTGGTAGCCTTTATCCGCTACGTTCCAGACCCAAACGGCAGCAGAGAAAGAGACGGAACAAGATACAGCAAATTCTACAGCCTCTCCGAACGCTACGCCCTGCTGAAACAGAAATATCCACAGTATCTAGTGAACGACCCAGTCTTCAACACGCTGCTCTGCGAAGTCCCACTTGAGGACATAAAACAGCATTACCAGCCAGCTCAGGGTTTACAGAACCTCCGAAACAGAGACAACTTGGACGATGCAGAAAAAGCGGCTCTACAGTTTATGGAAATCCTCAAAGAAAAGGCGGGGGTTCCGTGGAGCAAGCTGGGCGTTTCAGGGTCCATCCTAGTCACCCTTCATGAGCCATCCTCCGACATCGACCTCATCGTCTACGGGACAGAAACAGGCTACAGGGTACAGGCGGCAATGAAAGAGATGCTGGAAGACAAGGGCAGCCCATTCGAAGCGTACGACCTAGACGGGTTGAGAGAGCTGTTCGATTTCCGTTCGAAGGACACCAACGTATCTTTCGAAGATTTTGTTCGAACCGACTCCCGAAAGGTTTCCCACGGCAAATTCATGGGAAAACACTTCTTCATCCGCTTCGTGAAAGACCTGAACGAGATCAGTGAACAATACGGCAGCATCATCTACAATCCGGAGGGCAACGCAAGAATCAAAGCCACAGTGGTGGATGATTCAGAATCGCTCTTCACGCCATGCACATACAAGCTTGCCAACGTGGAAATCCTTGAAGGCACAAAAGCTGAGCCTGTTGAGGAGATCGTGTCCTTTCGAGGAAGATTCTGTGAACATGCAAGAAGTGGCGAAGCCGTGATTGCGGAAGGCAAAGTTGAAAGAGTGCAGCAACAAGGAAAACGTGACCACTTCAGGTTGCTGCTGGGGAGCAAACCCGCGGATCACATGATTCTGGTTCAGTGATTGGCTCTTTTTGTTTGTATCTTACTGATTTGCGAGAACCCGAAGCCTCTTCACTGCATTAAGTTTCTCTTTGCCGCCAACCTTGGCTTGCTTAACCGCGTTTTCTAATATCTCAATGGTCTCATCGTAGGTCGCCCTGTCCACGGGGTAGGGAACCCCATCTTTTCCTCCCACACAGAAGCTGTATTTCACCGGGTCCTCCCAGCATGGCTTCTCCCCGTAGACCAAGTCAGAGACCAAAGCTAAGGCTCTGACTGTTGCAGGACCTACTCCCCTGATGCCAATCAGCTCCTCATAATTTTTGGGCTGAAAATCATACGCCCGTTTAACTGCATTCCAGTTAAGGCTTCGAGGCAGAGAGAAAGCATCGATCGCGTACTCTTTCCCTAGAGGCGCTGGAATCCACTCCTGCAGAGACTTCTGATGAACAGGACGAATGGACAGAAGCAGGTTCCTCAACTTTTTCGGTTCCTCCTTGGCGATGTCAGTTGAAGCTTTTCGGCAGCCTTCACTCTCTCTTGCAGTCATATCCAGCACAGCATCCTTTTTCGTGTCTCCAACCACGGCGTCGTGAGGCTCAACCACAAAATCTTTCACGTTCTCAGACAGCCAATGATACCGCCGCGCCGACTTGTCCTCAGTGTTTATTCCCTGCTGAACCACAGCCCATTCCCCCCGTTCCGTGACAAAGAAGGCATGATGATACAGCGGATAACCCGCCTGAACTGCGGTGGTGTCAACTTTGGCGCTCATTCGACTGGCATACAGCAGACTGTCGAGTTTGCTTGACGAAAAACCATACTTTTCTCCCAGCTGATCGATTTCCGCAGGTGTTTTCCGGGAGGTTTTGCCCTTCCCGCCGCAGATAGTCAATCCAAGCTCCGTCTGGTTTACTGCACTTTTCAGAACACCCGTTAACACGGTGGTCACGCCGGATGAGTGCCAGTCATATCCCAAGACGCAGCCTAAAGCCTGAAACCAGAATGGGTCGGAGACTCTTTTCAGGAACGTGTCCACGCCATACTCGTCCACGATTATTGTGACCATTTCTTTGGCGAGTTTCTGCATTCGGAAAACAAGCCATCTCGGCGCCTTGCCGTAATGAAGCGGAAGCCGCGCAACCCCTGTTCTCTTCAAGGCATCAACCACGTCTCTAACTAAAATACATGCAAAAGAGGCTTAAAACAGTCCCCTATTTTGCAGAGGCAAACTAGAGCAGACGCCCTTCCCTGTCTATTTCTTCGAACCAGATGCGGGTGGATGAGATGGGATAATGGTCTTCAGAGAGAACCATACTCACGGTTACGATCGGTAAGGGCGCCATTCCCATGCTCTTCCGTTTTTCGTTAATTTGGCGAGCCCGCGGCTCCGTTTCCTCACTCACAACTATGGCGTCAATCCGTTTATCTGACAAGGTGATCCCGTAAGCATCATCTAAGGGGACAATCTCCGCCCTATCCAAAAACCCCCTCTTTTTCAACAACTTTTTCAGCTCCTCAAGGCGCCTAGCGTAGGATGCGATTCCATGAGGCTTCCCCATTTTCTTCACGAAATCGTCTGAGCAGAGACCGATAAGAACACGGTTGCCAACCTCGAAAGCCTTCATCAGCAGGACCCGGTGACCACTGTGAAACAGGTCAAAGGTCCCGCCCACAGCCACGGTCTCAAACCTTTTCGCCATGATTACCTCATCACCCGATCATACGTGCGCCTTGAAGGTCAACGTTAGCTACTATAATCTTTTCCGCAGGTAAAACTTTCTTGAAAGCCTCGTGAACACTTCCCATCTTGTCAACTGTAACCAAGGCATGAACCGCCTCACCCAGCATATTCTGTGCAGCGCCAATGGCTCCCGCCTTTTCAGACAGTTCCATCAACTTTTGGACACGCTCTGTAGCAAAACCTGTCCCCACAGCAAATTGTTTACAGGCTCCCATAAAGTTCTCGAGGGATGGTTCTGCAAGGATTTTCTGGAGGGTTTTCCGTCCCCACTCGTTAATTATTTTTCTTTTTTCTTGGGAAGAAAGCATTTCTTTGGTTGGGTATGGTCTGAAGGTGCCTGCGATTACTCTGTGATCAGAAGAAACAGGGATGCGATCTAAACGAGCAAGTCCGGGTGCTCCGGGTTCAAGGGTTAATCCGCAGCCTCCAAACAATAATGGACCAACCGTTCCTAAGCCTGTTCGGCACTTCACCTCAGCCACGTGCGCTACTCTACCCAACTGATTGTATGTCAAATGGAGACCCAAAACTTTGCTGAGAGCCAAAGCAGCGCCTAGAGCACCAGCGGCGCTAGACCCGAAACCCGCTCCAATGGGCACCTCAACGCTATGATTAACTTTTATGTTATAGTTTGCGGAAACTTTCGCAGTCAGCATTTCAACAACAGATTTTGTTGTTTCAGCCTCTGGACAAAATTTTCCGTTGATGAACACTTGAACATGGCTTTCTTCAGCCTCAGCCACGATAACCCCAGTTGAAACCCCCTTGTTTAATGCAAATCCCCCACCCCGAGCGCCAATCCGCTCAGGATCAGCAATCAATTTGCCGTCAGGAGTTCGGTTACAGATTTCAAAAAAGCTGGAGACCCCCGCAGGGCTGAAGGCTTTGGCGCGTTTGAGCAACTCTATTGCCTCTTATTTTTCAGGTTTTGGAGCCAACAACGGAAAGGCTTTGTAGCATGCTTCCAGAATAGGCGGTCCTAATATTATGAGAAAGGGTATTTCTGTTGCGAAAGTCCACAGAAACAATATCAAAGCTGCATAATACGGCAACTGGAAAGCCTGATTGTATGCTGCGGGCATGGAGAATACTTGGCTGTACGCCAAGATTCCAACGCCTATTATGGCACTCCCTGCGAGGAGTCCTATTATTGAAGCAATTCCATAGCTTCTCCATTTAGGTTTCAGGAAACCAACAGCTAACACCAACGCGTAACTGAAGACAAGAACCCCAACGATTACGTTGATACCCTGTAGAACTGCCGAAACGGTCATATCAGGAGCGCCAAGACGCGCATAATAGTCCACAACCAGCTTTGGGTCAATAATCAGGTATACGGCAACAAGGAAAACCGCGCATCCCACACCCAAACTGATAACTGTCTTTTTCCAGTTCAGATTCTTTTTGGACAATAAACCAACAAGATAGAATCCAACAAAGTTCGATGGAACACCAACAGTTAAGCTTAGAATGGGGTCGCCGTGTATCAATACATCACTTACGAATATGCCTAGCGCAGCACTAGTTCCTCCAGCCAAAGGACCAAAAAGAACTGCAACAACTGCAGGGATGAACACAACAGGCCAGAACCTGACAATCCCCACGGTAGGTGCAAAAACGGGAAAAACTGCAAATGCGATATATCCGACGGCTGCGTAGAGTGCAGCACCAACACCAATCATTACAAGCTCTAAACTCCTCATTTGTCTTGCCTCAACGGTTTAGATCTTGATTTTGCAACTGTAACTTGTTTAATAATGGTTTCGTATGGATTCTCTGAACTCGTATAGATAAGTAGAACAATCTAAACAACAAATTATTTTAGGAACATTGTCAGCTAGCAACTGTTTTTTTATGTCTCTTGGTTTTCCTGAAAAAA
>CAYVVO010000112.1:0-1402 GCA_964455275.1 uncultured Candidatus Bathyarchaeia archaeon
AGAGAACAGGGCGACAAAGCCCTTCTGAGTTATACAGAAAAGTTCGACAAGGTGCTTCTTCCCGCATCCAAGCTGAAGGTTGACGAGAAGGAGATCAAAGAAGCATACAAAAAGCTGAAACAAAGCCAAACTATCGCCTTACGGAAAGCCGCAGATAACATTGCCAGATTCCACAAGAAACAGCTCAGAGCCAAGTGGACCATGCAAATTGCGGAGGGAGTGACCCTTGGGCAGGTCACCAGACCCCTAGCGTCTGTTGGCGTCTACGTTCCTGGAGGAAAAGCAGCATATCCGTCTTCGGTACTGATGTGCGCTATGCCCGCCAAGGTGGCTGGAGTTGAAAAGATTGTTGTGTGTTCGCCGCCCGGAAAGGGTGGGGACGTTAATCCGGCTCTTCTGGTTGCAGCTGACATTGCGGGAGTGAGTGAGGTGTATCGGGTTGGGGGAGCGCAAGCCATAGCTGCCATGGCATACGGCACAGAAACGGTGCCAAAAGTAGACAAGATCGTGGGTCCGGGAAACGTTTTCGTGACAGCCGCAAAACTGGAAGTAAGCAAGGATGTGGCTATAGACGTTCCAGCTGGACCAAGCGAGGTGCTGATAATCGCAGACGAGACCGGCAACGCTTCCTTTATTGCCTCTGACCTTCTTGCCCAAGCGGAACACGACCCCCAAGCATGGGCGATTCTTCTAACATCCTCCGAGGCTTTAGCGTCAGCGGTTAAGGAGGAAGTTTACAGGCAGATGAAGAATCTCTCCAGAACAGACATCATCAACTCTTCCATACAAAATAGGGGGCTAATAGTGACTGTTAGGAACATCGAAGAGGCGATAGATTACACGAACATGATTGCCCCTGAGCACCTGCAGATCCAAACCAAGAATCCCACCGAAATTTTCAGCAAAATTCGGAACGCCGGAGCAGTCTTTCTAGGCAGATATTCGCCAGTAGCTTTCGGCGATTACTCTTCAGGGTTGAATCATGTTCTTCCCACGGCAGGCTACGCAAAAATTTACTCCGGTCTCTCAAGCCTAGATTTTGTGAAGACAATGAACTTTCTCCAGTGCAGCAAGGAAGGCTGCCGGAGCCTGAAAGAAACAACTGTCGCCATCGCTGAAATGGAGGGCTTCGATGCACACGCAAAATCTGTCACCATCAGAGAGGAGAAAAACAATGAAGATTAAAGACATGGTTCAAAAGGAAGTCAGAGACCTTTCCTGCTACGAAGTCAAAACCATACTTGGGCAGAAGAATCAAGAAAAGATCGTGAAAATGAACCTGAACGAAAATTTTGCCATGCCAAACAAAACTATACAAAAACTGTTGCTTGACGCCTGCCGAAGCATCGACGTTCGTGCGTATCCGCCTCCACGCGGCAGCCTAGCCACCAAAGCAATCTCC
>CAYVVO010000113.1:0-2848 GCA_964455275.1 uncultured Candidatus Bathyarchaeia archaeon
CTTTCTTTTTGAGCGGTTAACTTTCGCTATCTGGTCGGCTAGTCTGTCGTCGCCTACAACATGTCGTAGCCAGCGTTCGAAATCGCATCTTTCCATGTGGAATCGAATAGAGCTCAAATCAACGGTCTCTAGCGCTGAATTAAATTCGTATAAGCTGTGAACTGTCAAACCAGAGGAACGGGCAAAATCGTAAGAGAAAGTGAATCCCATCCCAGCTGGAAGACGCCTCAGTATCCTTTTTGCCGCCAGTTCCGGTTTCTCCAGTTCTACGCGGATTCTTGCCTCTAGGTCGGAGAGAATTCTTGAATAGACGGCGAAGGCTTCCACTGGACTGCCCATGGAACTGAAGTAGTTATGCACGTCTCCGGGTCCTCCACCCTTTATGCTGAGGTAGTAAAAGTGGTCGCTCAGCTGGAGGTAACGCCACAGCTGAATCAGGTCTTTGTCACCTATCCCCTTCACCAGCTGCTCCAGTTCCTTCAGAGAGTCGTAGCAGATGTTCTGCATGGGGTTACCGATCCATGCGCTGGGGTCCCGTTCAATGTCCGCCCAGGAGACGGTGTTGTATTCGTGGACGTCGATTTCGCCTACTGGGGTGTGCCGCGCAATGGCTTCTGAGGGGGTTCGCCAATTCAGGTGGTGCCATCTGTTCACTTCTTCGGGTAGTGCTTTTAGGAATTCGTGGATTCCGCCTTCTGGCCAGTGGTGTTCTCCGAAGGTTTCGTAGTCAACGAAGAGCGTGATTACCTGCCCTTGGGTTGCGGCTAGCCATCTGGCGTATTTGGTTGCATCTAGGGGATACTCGTTCCAATCTGCGGAGGAGAAGCGGAATCCTATGTCGTCAGAGAGGCGGTAGTTGCGGAGTAGCACGCGGAGGTCAGAGTCTTTGGCTTTGTAGACGTAGTTGGGGCTTCTCCACAAGAGTAGTCTCTCGATGCCTTCTGTGACTGTGCCTTTGTAGCCCATTCCCTCCATGGTCTGGGCTATGGCGTTGTTGTATAGCAGCTCAGTGTTTTCTATGAACTGTGGTTCGTAGTTGAATAGGTCTTTCATGAGTTGACGGTGCATTTCTATCTGTTCCATGAATTCTGAGCGGTCGGTTCCGTACAGGCTGGCTAACGAGTGGTAGTATGTTTCATCCATGAATTCGACGCATCCGGTTTCGGCGAGCTGCTTGAAGGATTCGATGAGGTCCGGATTCCACAGTTCACATTGCTCAAGAAAGACGCCGGATATGCCGTAAGCCACCTTGAACGGTTTCCCTTGGCTCTTGCTTCTGTCGATCTGCTCCAAGATTATGCTGTTTGTTGGAGAGTAGCATTTTCTTGCGGCTCTCTCGAAAACGTAACGGTTCAGCCCATTGTCGAAATAGAGGTCGAAAAGCTCCTTTTTTGATACTTTTCCCTTGGACAGTAGGTCTGAGTGAAAATTTCGGTTCAACCTGAAGGGCTGATGAACCTCAAACATTAAACAAATATCTGTCATAGTTGACCACTAAAGCTGAACTGGAACATGCTTCCGAAATGCAAGTGTATTTCTGCCCCTTTTATAACTTCTTATCCCCCAATATCTGACTTTGAAAGACGTGCAATTTTTATGTAACTTAACCAACACCGTTTTGGAGTTGTCTATATGACTATGGCTTTCGTGATGATTAACACCGTTCCGGGTAAAAGGGAAACCGTTCTGGATATGGTTAAAGAAATCGAATTTGTGACAGAGGCTCACCTGCTTGATAGAGAATATGATGCTGTTGCAGTAATCAAAACAGAGACAGACGCAGATTTCCCCCGAACACTTTTACGCATCCGGACAACGAAAGATGTATCATCTATCATATTTCTGCAAACCATAGAATAAGAAAGAGCTGCAAACATCAAAGACAACAGTTTTTGTTGTTGCTTGGTTTTCCAGAAAAAGCTTGTTTTCAACAATATTCTGCTATTAGTCTCCTAATATGCTCGGGGATGTGGACGGCAAATCATGTTCTTGCTTGGAAAAACAGAAAAAATACTGTTTTCAACAATGAACCTCTATTAGTCTTCAAATATGAATGTGGTTGGCGCCGTTCATAATGCTGATTTTTCTAGGAGGTTTTAGCGGATGACTTCGCGTTTCTTCCATCGCAGATTTTTGCTTCTGCATTTCCTGCATTTTGTGGCGCTGGGGGCGTTTCGTACTCCGCACTCTCGGCAGATTTTCATGTAGAGTCTATGCTTCTGGGCAAGCGTTTTCTTGAAGGGATCCATTATTGGCAAGTCAGATGTTCTCCGTATGGCTGAGTTAGTTACGATTCAAATCACCTCTGACCTAAATATGTTTTCCTTTCCCCTAAGGCTTCAACCGTGGCGTCACCAATTTTCCCTTGCTTTCAGACAGTCATCGTCGTTCTTGGCATCGTTATCGCCTGACATTTCCTGTTTCTGGCGGAGCGATTCCCAAATCAGGTTAAACAGTAACATATGCAAAGATTCACCGCAATGTATTTATTGAGCAGACAAAAAGCTTAGAAAGTTTACGAACATAAAAAACAAGGAGCGAGGCGGAGAAAGTGGCA
Source organism: uncultured Candidatus Bathyarchaeia archaeon (assembly GCA_964455275.1). Taxonomy (GTDB): domain Archaea; phylum Thermoproteota; class Bathyarchaeia; order Bathyarchaeales; family Bathyarchaeaceae; genus Bathyarchaeum. Next base: position 2,558 of record CAYVVO010000113.1, read on the forward strand.
GAAAACAACTCTGTGTTTATCGGGAAAAAGCCAGTGATGAACTATGTGCTGGCATGCATATCCCTCTTCCACGGCGGAGCAAACGAAATATCCGTTAAGGCTAGAGGCAAAGCAATCAGCAGAGCAATTGACGTTGTGGAAGTAACCAGAAACCGTTTCATGCCAGACCTAAAAGTCAAGAAAATCGGAATAGACACAGAACAAATGGCTGCCTATGAAGAAGGTGCCGCGCCATCGAACGTTAGCACCATCGAAATAACCTTAGCAAAATAAACGAAAACACGCAACTTT
>CAYVVO010000114.1:0-8587 GCA_964455275.1 uncultured Candidatus Bathyarchaeia archaeon
TTTCGTTTAATTTGTCCAGCAAGGATTTTATCATCAGAAGAATAGCTGACAAAAACTAGAATTTTTCCCAATTCATATTCATCAACAGAAATTTTTTCATTTTCTTCTTCTGTAAGTTTTATTGTCATTGTAATCAGCCAACTATTGCAATAGACTTGGTTTACTTTTTATTTAAAAATCATCCAACCTTGTTACTCTACCCTTCAGATGGTTGAGCAAGGTCTTCATATGTTTAGGGTTCTCCCAGTTCCATCTACTTTTCATATAATCACCCCAAACATCAACATATCCCACATCCTTACAAAGTAAAATCAAATCATAGAAATAAGTTGTATTACCTACCCTGATTGAATCCACATAAAGGTTTCTTATACAATATACCTCTATTAGTTTCCTAATATGAACAGTGAAGCGTTTCTTGCTGAGAATGTTCTCCACACGTTCCCATATGAATAAGTGTTGAATTTTTGTTGTCTATGCACAAGTGTAGCTGTATTTTAGATTCATATGTTTTAAAAGCGCTTTTTCACATTTTTAGCCTGTAGGTATTGGGTGGTATAAGGGATATGGCGCCAATCTTGGAGGCTCTGCTTGATTCCGGGGTATTAATACCTGCTATATGGTTAAGCCTAGGTTTAGCCATTGCATGGTTTTTGTTGTCAGCAAAACGTGTTGTTCCGCTGACTCTGGAAGAGGCTGAAACGCTCTGGAAATTTCACAAGCAAAAGACTGGTTGTCGAGCACAGGGTTGGCGTGAGATAGTTCGCGGAAACAAGGTAGTGGGTTTTGAGTGTGAATGTGGGCATGAGCATGTTCAGAAGAAGCACATTATTACTGTAAACGCGTAACGGATAAATTGGGTGCGTTAGGGTCTCGTATTTTCTGTTTTCTTTCCGAAGACGGGGTATCTTGTCTTTGAGGATAATTCTGGTGTGGATGCTCTTGCGTCAGCAGCTTCCGCTCGGTCAATTGAGATGTTAGCTATTTCGTGTGTGTGTTGCTGTATGTGTTCTAGTCCGTCGATGATTAGGCGGAGGTTTGCTAATGCCAAACTGGAGATTTTTGTTTTCTTGTTTGCTTTTAAGCAGAGGCTCCACAGGTTTGCGAGATTAAAGGATGTATCCAAGATATTGTTTGCAAGAGGAATGTCTTTGCATAAAAGTGCTTGAATAGAGCTGTCATACAGTTCCTTGACGCCTGTGCTTCTTTCGACTAGAAGTTCCATTATAGATGTAGGTAATTGGTGATCTATTAATGGAGTAATGTTCTCGGCGATTTTTTTCAGGTTTTCAGTTATTTCAGCGGTTATGTGAAGAATCTGCAGGTAGTCGACACAATCGATCAAAGTTAGCTCTTCTGTCTGGGATGGCTGTGGGAATAGGATGATGCTTCTGAGAAGGCGATTAGTGACCAAGAAAAGCCTTTTGATGTCTTGAGTTCTTCTGGTTAGACCTTTAATCAGATCTAAATTTTGTTTTTCTAGAGAGGAAACCGTCTCGTTGAACATGGACATGATTACATTGTGAATCCGATTTATCGTCTTGTTGACGGGCATCTTTTGCTTAAGCAAACACACGATCATCATTTTGTCCCCTGTTACCTCTATTACTTCCAAACCGAACAGATTGTTGATGGTTTCTCGGATAACATCTTGCTGGTCCTCAGTGAATGTTGTTTCTGTCTTAATTTCAATTGTATCGAAACCATCCAGATAGGCTGCAATTATCCCTCGCTTAATGGATTGTGCAGAATTTTTGCTGTTGAGGCTCAGGGTTATTTCTCTGGGTCTAGTGTCTTCAGTTTTTGGGTAAATCGTGATTGAACCGTTTTTGCTAACTAACGTAACTTTTTCTCCATGTTTCAACTGCAATTGTTTTGTCCAAGATTTGGGAATGGAAATGTAGAGGGTGTTGCCAATTTTTTGGATTTTTCTTGTCTCAGACATGAACCGGCATCATCCAGTTTAATTCTATTAATTTCGATTAAACAATTATCATAAATATATATGTTTATACAAAAAACTTAAATCCGACTCTTTGCCTTCGAGCATAAAAAACAGGGAGACAAACATGTCCAAGGAGAAAACCTCAATCACTGCTGCACAGAATTCATTTTCTAAAACTCGGTTTAGCTCCTGCAATAATGGGCGGTGCCACCGCTAAAAGATAGAAAAATAACGTGAGGCTGCTTTTAGTCCCGTGGAGCATTTGGAAAAACACATTGGTGCGGATAAGGTTTGATCGTTTTGCACTTAGAAAAGTTTATAGATAATACCTCACTGACTTTTAGTAGGTCATTGGCTAAGCTGAGTTTTCTGGTGAACTGATCATGGAGATACTAGCAATTGTACCCATAATTCTGATCGCCGCTTTTCTACTTGGAGAGCTGTTCAAAAGAATCGGCTTGCCATCTGTTGTTGGTCAAATCCTTGCAGGGCTACTGTTTGGAGTTCCAGTCTTAAAGGACCTGTTTTTCGGCGAGGGATCAACCTTAGTGATAATTGATTTTCTAGCTACACTTGGAATATTGCTGCTTCTCTTTCTGGCAGGATTAGAGATTGAAATTGAAAAAATAAAGGAAACCTCAAGAGACTCAATTCTGGTATCAATTTGTTCTGCGCTCGTTCCATTCACACTCGGTTTTATTTTCATCATGATGGTTTTCCCACAATATGGCTTTATGGCGGGGTTGATTTTTGGTGGCGCATTGATGGTTACGTCAGAGGGAACAAATGTTAAGGTGCTTATGGATTTTAACTGCTTGAACACCCGATTAGGAGCCATTATGCTTGCTGCCGGCGCAATAGACGACATCTTTGAGGTGCTGTTTATGGCGCTGGTAGTAATCTTGGCGAAGGGCGGAAGCCTACTCGATTTGGCTATGGTTCCTGTTGAAATGATTGCCTTTCTTGTAGTCGCGTTTATCGCATTTAAGGTGATTTCCAAGGTTCTGCAGCATCTTGACAAAAAAAGTGGCGAAGAAACAGGATTATTCTCCATAGTGCTCATTTTCATTCTGGTTCTTGCAGCTCTTTCCGAATCCTTGAATGTGGGCTACCTGATTGGCGCTATTCTCGGCGGTTTTCTACTGCAGGCGTCCCTGAAGAAGATCAGCAGTAAGCACAGAGCAGACTTGCTAAACGTCATCAAACTCATTGCTATGGGCTTTGTTGTTCCCTTCTTCTTCGTAAACGTTGGATTAACATTTGACATCAACACATTCCTTTCCAACATTCCTATGATTGCAGTAACAGTATTTATCGCAACTTTTGGAAAAATCATAGGAACATTGATTGTTAAACCAGTTTCTAGTCTGAGCTGGAAACAGCTCTATTACGTAGGCTGGGGAATGAACTCCAGAGGCGCAGCAGAATTGGTGATTGCGCTGATTGCAGTACAGTATGGCTTGATTTCTCCAGAGATTTTTTCAGCCCTAGTATCGATGAGTCTAATAACTACGCTAATTCTTCCGCCAATTCTTGCCAGAGGCATAAAAAAGAATCCGGGACTTATGGATGCAAAGTCCTAGAAAAGATTTAAACTTGGTTGGAGATTAATAAATAGTAACAATTCTGGTATACAAAAGGGGAAACATTCGCGGGGTTAAACAGATGAATGAAAAAATGAAGATTCTGGTTGGCGTTGACGGTTCGGATTACTCTACGTGGGCGCTTATGGAAGCCATTAGCATCGCAAAAAAGTTCTCAGGCCACATAAAAGTCATCATCGTTTACAAGCGGGGACATAAAGATGAGGCAACAAAAACTCAGATGAAAGTGAAGCAGCTTTTGGATGAAGAGAAAATCGATTCTAGTCTATCGGCTATTCTTGGCTCCAACCCTTCCCGAGCGCTGGTTGATGTTGCAGAAAACGAGAAATTCAACTTGATAGTGGTTGGCAGCAGAGGCTTGGGCAGAGCCGCAGCTTTCCTGTTAGGCAGCGTCTCAAAACAGGTAGTTTCGAAAGCAAGCTGCGACGTTCTAGTAGTAAAAAAGTAACGCGGTAATTGCGTGAACAATCCCCAATTATCTGACTATCAGCACTGAATTTCTTGCATGCATGCTTATGTCGTCGCTGACGCTTCCAAGCAGGAATCTTCCTATACTGCTTAATCCTCTGCTTCCCACAACGATAATGTCAACATCCGCCTTCTTCGCAATTTTGATTATGACCTCTGCGGGGCTACCGTACTCCAGCTTCTTGTCAAACGAAATTCCCTCGGCTTTGGTTGCTGCATCTTTCAGGATGCATTCGCCGACTGTTCCAACACAATCCTCGACTTGCGGTCCCCCAACGCGGATGAGCTTGTCTTCTTCAACATGTATTAAAGCCAAGTTTGCGTTGTAGTTCTTGGCTAGTTGAACCGCATACTCAAGCGCCTTGTCCGCATACTTAGAACCGTCCACTGCGGTTAGCAATTTCTTGACTTTTGGTTTCTTTTTAACTATGAGGACGGGGCATTCAGCATGCCTTGCAACTTTCTCAGTAATGCTCCCCAAAGAGTAACGCTCAGATTGATTTCCAGCCCGATTTCCTATAACCACCAAATCGTATCCTTCGTCCTTAACTAATTGAAGAATGAATTCAGCTGGGTCTTCGTAAGTAACTAGCTTGGCATCAACTTCTATTCCAGCCTCTTTGAACATTTCTTCGGCGTTTCTGATTATTTTTTTGCCTGCCTGCAAGTATGCTTCATCAATTTTGTGCAAGATTGAGTGGGGTAACTGGTACTGGGCTTTTAGTTCGGGGTGCATAAATTCGTGTGAGGCACAATGTACCACGGTTATTTTTGACTTAAATTTTTTGGCAATTGAAACAGCAAGCATTTTAGCGTGGAGACAAGAATGCGAGCCGTCTACAGGAACAAGTATCTTCCCAAAAAAACGTTTATCGCTCATGATTCTCACTAATACCTTATCCAAAGTTGGATATTTTAACTTTCTTGATGTGTTTAAACTGAAATTCCAGTTTCACGGAATTCTCACATTTTGTCTCTAAGTATGTGCGTCAAGTCGGTCTTGGTGAGTATACCGATTAGTTTTTTGGAATTTGCCTCGTCTACAACGGCAATACGCGAGATTTCGTGTACCCCCATTTTTTTGAATGCGTCTAACACAAGCTCTTCACCATAAACAACAACAATGTTCCTTCGGGCAATATCGCGGATTAGAACCTTGTCTCTTTCCCCTTTTTCAACATTCGCGGCATCCTCCAATGTTACCATGCCGATGAGCTCTTCATGCTTATTAAGAACGGGATATCCTGTGTGATGATGTTTCGCCATAAAATCCAAGAACTGAGTAACAGTGAAATCTGGAGACACAGTTCTAACATTCTTTGTCATAACATCTTTGACTTTGAACTGGGAGAGGACAGCTATCTCTCGTAAGGGTCGAACTGGAACAGGCACATAGGCTTCTTTCATTTCGTTGACTTCTTTTAGGGCATTTCTTCTTTTTTGTACGGCTGTCTCAATCACGTGCGCAAAGGCGTCTGGCTGAAGCTCTATTACTCCAGTGTTTATCACCCCAGCCTCTACTGCAGAATAAAAGAACTCTTCTCCAGCCTTTGTTCTAATTATGACTGTAGACCAATCCTTGAGGGGATATGCACCCCCGACAGAAATATCTGCCAGTTCTGCCGAAAAATCGGCACATGTTTCACAACTAGTCAAAATGTGAGGCTTAACCTCGGATAATGGAACCCTTGTCGTGCCTTTGTCTGTTTCAACCAGCAGTTCCTTTACGATGTTTAATCTTTTGATTTCCGAGGGCTTAATCTTGTAAGCTTTTGACAGGTAGTTAAGCAGGCGACCAAAAGAGAGGGTCCAAAAACAAAAGAGCCCAATTATCACCTTCAGGTTTCCTGTGATTTTGTGTTCCCAAGCCTCAAGCTTACGAAGAGCGAGTACGTGACAGGGAACCCCTACAAAAGCTATGTTCGCTTTTCCATACTCATAAACTGCGCTTCCGTAAGCTCTGGCTACAGACGAGGGAAAAAATTTGCTGCCCACCGCAGAAAGGATATCGTCTGGAACTACTCCAACCAAAGCTTTAGGTTTAACTGGAACCTGTGTTTCCGCCTGAGAAACTATTGCGCTGTCTATTATTCCCTTTTCGATGGCATTTGTTAAAAGCGTGGTGACTATAGCGCCGCCATGACCCAGTTTTCTAAGCTCCGGGTCTGCTGCTTGAGCAAGCAATATTCTTCTGTAGTAACCTAAGCCTTCTCTTTTTAACGGCGAATCTGAAACAAACTTTAAGCTCTCACGCACAAGCATCTCAGAATGGGGGCAAATCTCATAGCAGATGGGGCAGGATTCAATGTCGTTTGAGCAATCCACATGCTCAATGCTGTCTTCATTTACGGTTATTGCGTGAACTGGGCATGCAGCTTCACATGCCCCGCAGAAAGTACAAAATCCAGAGTTGATGATTTTACGTTCCAAGTCGTTGTATGCTATATAGCCGCCTTTTTTTGATCCCAAAATGAAACCCTTAAAGATTTATTGTGTGTTTGAAGAGTTAAAATTTTGGGTTAACCTGGTTGCGGCGCTAGTTCAAGATACCAGTTTGACGTAAAAAGACAGGTGTGTCAGAATATCAGAGATGTCGAGGCTGTGGATAGCAGATCAAGAGCTAAAGCCGGAAATATTCCCAGTATGATAATTATGATGACCAACAGGTATATGGGCACTAGCAGTTTCTTCGGTTCTTGAATATCCACATCGTCCTTGGGAGTCTTGGCTAACAAGTAGTGAATCACTCTCAAGAAGTAAGCTGTTTGAAGAACCGAATTGAAAACTCCTACCAACGCCAACCAAGCAACACCCGACTGCAAAACTGAAGTAAACACCATGTACTTGGCAATGAACCCTGCAAATAACGGCACCCCAGAAAAAGACATAGCTGCACACCCAAAAGCCACAGTTGTCAACGGCATCTTTCGTCCCATACCCGACAAATCCTCCAACGTTTCAAAGCCCATTTTGTTGAAAACTCCAATAACCATGAATGCGAGGGCTGTTTCCATGGCTGCAACAAAGAAAAAGAACAGGTTACCATTAAGCCCAATAGAAGTTAGGCTGGTAATAGCTATCAGATTGTAGCCGATGTCCGCAATGCAGACGTATGAAATCATCCGTTTAACGTTTTGCTGTGCCAGCGCAAACAGGTTTCCAACGGTCATGGTGAGCGCAGAGAGTATTGCCACAGTGAACCGCCAATCGAAGACTGCTGTGGGCGTCAAAATGAACAGCAGCACTCTCAGCAGAATGTAGTAGCTGCCTTGGTCCACAAGCGCAGACAGGAAAGCTGATGCAGAAGCTGGGGCAGCGGTGTAAGCGTCGGGCAGCCACATGTGAAAAGGAACAATAGCTGTTTCGATGGCATATCCGGCGATTATAAAGGCAAACGCTACCAAAAGCAGATGCGTGTTCCCTGTTGTCAGCAATGCTTCTTTGACAGCCCAGAAATTGAGGGAGCCAGTGAGACCGTACACTAAGGATAGCCCATAGATTATGAAACCAGAGGCGATAATGACCATAACCAAATACTTCAGGGCAGACTCGAGAGATTCACGGGATTTTCTGTAGGCTACAAGAAAACAGGAGCCTGCTGCTGTTGCCTCCCAAAAGATGAATAGGGTAAGTAAGTCCCCTGAGAATGTGGCTGCTATCACTGTGCCTGTTACGATAAGCAGGAGCGCATAGTATCTTTCTGACAGACTCTCCTTCGGATTTACGTGCAGGACACCATACAGGCATGAGATTGAACCCACCACCATATACGCTATCACCATGTAAACTGACACTGTGTCTACGAGAAACACTGTTGACAGGGGCGCCAAAACCGTGTCTGCGGAACTGATTTGAAGAACTGATTGTGACTGCCCAAAGTATTCGGTGGCTAAACGGAAAACGCAGAAGGCGGCTACGGAAAAGGTGAGAGTTATCCAAGCAACCATGAAGCGTTGAGGATCAAGTTTGGTTTTTCGAACAAAACGTAGGAGAGGCACAGTAAGTATTGAACAAACGGTAAAAACTATAGTTGGTAAGAGAACGTCAACGATATTCATTTGGTTGTAAGCCTCGTCAAATTGATGTAACGGCATGAATCAGGTCAATGAAAACTCCCGGATAAATTCCCAATATCACCACAAAAACTGCCAGAGCAATCATTGCAATGATGATGAAGATGTGTGGGTCCTTGATGTCATCTCTCTGGATTTTAGGAGCTTCTAAGAAAACCTTCCAGAAATACCTCAGGACATAACCAAGGCTGAAAACGGTTGCAATAAGCATCAGAACAGTAGGCAAGTAATAGGAACCGTCTGCGCCAGCCGCAGTAACAGCCCCCACAAAAATGTGAAACTCACTTATGAAGCAAGCAAACGGGGGAATGCCGCCTATGCTGAATGCCGCAACAGCAGAGGCTATCGCGGTTAGGGGCATCTTTGACGCTAAACCTCCCATCTCTTTGATGTTTCGAACACCAGTCTGGTGCATCACCGCACCGGCAGTCAAGAATAGAAGCCCCTTGCTTGCCGCATGGTTAACTAGGTGGAGTACCCCGCCAGTGATTCCCTCT
>CAYVVO010000115.1:0-1009 GCA_964455275.1 uncultured Candidatus Bathyarchaeia archaeon
TTCAGGTTTGACGAAGACACAGCAACATTCAGCATCGAATCAGGAAGCGCAACTTGGGATTTAGACATTGGAAGCTGTTCTAATGTGAGTTCAGAAAAAACAATCATAATAAATTTCAAGATTTCTCCAAAGTTTAACGCCATAGAAGAAAGCAACATTGACATCTCAGCTTTTGTCGTAGATGATGAACCTGAAAACGATACAGACACTATCCAAACTGACTATGCTGATGTCGTAACAGACCTTGTCGTATCTGGATTCGCTTGCGATGACAACAGAGGAAACATTGGACAATCCTTGGAATTTTCTGGAACCGTCTCTTACGCCAACAATCCTTCAAGCGGCATCGCATCTTCAAGTTATCCACCCGACAGCGAATTTACGGCAGTCCACGTTTATGACTCAAAAGCCGTCAGCCAAGGAAGCGACAACAACATAATAGACGGGACATTTTCTGTATCCTTTCCTGCCCTGTCCACAGTAGATTTAGAAACCTACAATCCCTACATTGACATGGCAGACGCAGAATACACTGACGCAGAAGAAAGCCCAAAAGACACCTTCATCAGCGACAGGATACGAATTTTGACTCTTGGAGCAGACGACACAAGAGTTAACGTTAATGACTCCGCTGAAATTTATGCAACTGCAGAACTTGAATATGACGGTCACAGTCTAGGTTCAGGAGATAACTTAACCATAGAATCTCTTGATTTAATTTGGAATACCACCCAATTTGTAGGAGCAGAGTCAAAGCCTTCTGTCCAACAAAAGGTCTATGACTTGGGGGAAGGCGAGGAAACAACTTTTGGCGTTACTGCCTTGAACCTAGATTCCAGGTCTGTTTCTGTAGTTTGGGACAGAATGAATGTCACGTTTACTGTTGATGCTGATTTGGTTCCCTTAAACACAGAGACAGAATTCAAGGTTACAATATTTCGCGAATACGACAACTCTTCTGTGTCTAGCTACAGCTACAACATTAATCGTGATGGTTCAGGGTTCAGCA
>CAYVVO010000116.1:0-3322 GCA_964455275.1 uncultured Candidatus Bathyarchaeia archaeon
AATAATCGGCTACGCCAAAAAAACCGGTCTGAATGTGAGCCTCATAACCAACGGCTATTTTGTTGACGGCAAAATCTTCGATAACCTAGTTAGACACGATGTTCGCGTCTCGCTGAGTGTTGACGGGCGCGAAGAAATCAACGATGCTATACGAGGAAAGGGCGCATACGAAAAAGCCGTTTCAGCCATGGAAAAAACTTCTGAAGCGGGACTGCTGGACTGTCTTGTGGCAACCCTTGCCAATGTTGACGCAACCCGTAATAACGTCACCTCCGAAGATATGGAGCACGTCATCCAACTGGCTGAAAAACATGGCGCCCGGTGGGTGGTGATTCACGGCTTCATCCCCTTCAACCGAACAAAAGAGCAGCTCGCCAGGTCTCCCTCCCCACAACAGTACGAGAAGATTTGGAACCAAGTCTATGATTTGCGGCTAAAATACTACGGAAAACCTGAAGTCAACGTGTATTGTCCCTTCTTCGTTCGCATCGCCAAGGAACGGGGCATGCCGGATTTCCATCACTGGTTCAACAACGTTTTCCTTGGCAGATGCTCCATCGCCGGCAAATACATGAGCGTAATCGAAAACGGGGACGTCATCCCCTGCAGCTTCAATGACCATATCCGACTGGGAAACGTTCAGGATAAGCCGCTGAAGCAAATCTGGGATGAACACCAAACATCAGAGTTAACTCGTAAGCTCAGGGATCGGAGTAACCTGAAGGGCAAATGCGGCGTCTGCGAGTACCGCGAAATCTGTGGCGGATGCCGAACCAGAGCAGAGATGTTCACCGGTGACATTTTTGCTTCTGATCCAGCATGTGGATACGTGCCTAAACTGTTGCGGGAGAAAACTAAGTAACATTTTTTCATCTAAATGAATCTGTTTTTTTTCCCTAGGCTAAGCAAACGTTGACTAACCCCATTTTATGATTCAATTTCATAGGTAACTCTTTAGTCAAGAAAATTTGACTAAGCTATGATTTGGTTAGTCAAGAATCCTTTACAAAAATCCTTTTATTATCTATTTACCACGTAATCGATTGTTGGAGCCCCTAACATGCAGAAAATCGCGTCAAGATTCGTTATGTTACTATATCCCTTTAGAAAACTCAATTTCACAAAAGCGGAAGCTAAGACCACAGTTGCTCCTGCGCTGACGCAAAAAAGCAACGACTGGATAACACTTAACTAACACGCTGGGAATCCAACACTAACCCCTATTAACCATGCAATAGGGGATTGATGTAAAGGAGTGCGAACAAACCATGAATAAAAGACCTCTCTTGTATATGATGACTTGGAGATGTACGAGAGCTTGCAACTATAATTGTTTGCACTGCAGTTTTGCTTCAAGCCCTGCAGCCATTAACGAGATTGACACTAAAGGCGGAATGCGTATCGTTGATGAGCTTTATGAGATGGGGACAAAGTGGTTTGGGCTGAGCGGCGGAGAACCTCTCATGCGGAAGGATATTTTTGAGATCATTGGGCATGCGAAGAGTCTCGGCATGAATGTGAGCCTAATAACCAACGGATACTATGTTAAGGGGGACATCCTCGACAAATTGGTTAGAAACGAGGTTATGACCGCGGTAAGTCTTGATGGAAAAGAAGAATCGCATGATTTTATACGCGGCAAAGGCGCCTATGCAACAGCCATAAAGGCTATGAAGAATCTGTCTGATGGCGGAATTTTTGATTGCATCGTAAGCACACTGAACAGGCGTAACTGCTCGGAAGTGGATCATGTAGCCCAGGTGGGGCATGAGTATGATGCTACTCGTGTGGTTTATCACAATTATGTTCCTGTTGGCAGAGCTGAGGAGCATCTGGAGTTGGCTCCCACCCCACAGCAGTATGAAACTGTTCTGAACAGGATCTACGATTTAATGCAGGAATATCAGGGTAAACTTGGCGTTAATGTGTATTGTCCCTTCTTCGCTCGCATAGCTAAACAGCGGGGCATGCCTGACTTTGATTACTGGTTCAACAACGTGTTTCTTGGTCAATGCTTCATCGGCGGCAGATATATTGGTCTGCTAGAAAATGGTGACGCTCGACCCTGCGGCTTTAATGAGGGTTACCGTATGGGTAACATTAAGGACAAGTTGATGAAGGAAATCTGGACTGACATGCAAACATCAGAGTTCACTCGTAAGATCAGGGATCGGAGTAACCTGAAGGGCAAATGTGGCGTCTGCGAGTACCGCGAAATCTGTGGCGGCTGCCGAACCAGAGCAGAAATCTACACCGGCGACCTCTTCGCCTCTGACCCAGCATGCGGATACGTGCCTAAACTGTTGCGTGAAAAATAGGGCAACAAAAAGTTATTTGTTTTCTGCAAATTCCCATGCGATATTGGCTTTCCAAAGATCCCCAAACTTGGTTAGTTTGATTTCTTTTTCGTTTATTTCGATTAATCCCTTTTCTTTCAGTCTTTTCAGTTGTTCGGGGTACACCTCTTCTGGGAGCTTTCCAAATCTTTCTTTGAATTCCATTTTGTCTACGGGTAGGCGCAGGTAAAGTTTTGTCATCACCTTTCTCATCATATCTTGGTCTGTAGATTTCGAGAGTTTTGCGATCGGAAGTCTTCCTTCATTCACCGCTGCAATGTAGTCTTTTGCCAAATCGATGTTGGAGTAAGAAAACTTCTGAAGATAACCCATAAAGCATCCTGCTCCTGTTGTTAGGATGCCTGCCCAAGGCCATCCGTTTAGGCAGTTTTCTTTGGCGTGCCATTCTTCTCTGGAGTAGCGGTCGTGACCAATTGGCTTGTAGCCGGCTTCTGTGAATAGTTCGTATGCTGCGACATACATTTTTTTCTCCAATTCTGGGTCTGGCTGAGGTGGAATCTTTCCAGCTTTCAGTTGTTTATACATGGTTGTTTCGGGGTAAACTTCTAGGCAGTATGCGTCAACTTCTGCATCTAATTCGATTGCCGTCTTCACAGTGTCGACCCAGCTTTCCAGTGTTTGTCCCGGAATGTTGTACATTATGTCTATGCATACGCAGAGTCCAAGTTTTCGGGCGAGCTTGACTTCATCTTTTACGTGTTCTGCGCTGTCCGGTAGATTCATCATTCTTCGGAGTTTGTCATCGAATGTTTGGGCGCCCATGTCCACCTGGAAGACGCCATAGTCTGCGGCTGCAATCAACTTCTCTTTGGAGAAGCTTCTGGATGAGCCTGTGATCTTGATGAAGTAGTCGTCTACGGTGTTGAAGTTTTGTTCGCAGAATTTTATCAGATCAAACATCTGGTCCTTGGTCATGAGGGTTGGTGTTCCTCCGCCCAGAACTATTTCGTCGAATTCGCTGGTTT
>CAYVVO010000117.1:0-2616 GCA_964455275.1 uncultured Candidatus Bathyarchaeia archaeon
TGCTACAGCTAAAACCGAGGTTACAGCAAAAGACAAAACATAAGACTGCAAAAGTTGAAGAGGCTGAGAAGAACAAAACAAAAACTGGAACCCAGTCAGGGCAAGAGCTGCGGGTCCTAGGATGACCCAAACTTTGTTGCTCACTTCTCTGGTTTTCCAGTCGCTCCAAGAAGCATAAATCAGAAAACTGACACACAAAAGGATTCGGGCGCCGTCAAGTATCTGGTTCATACTACATCATCTGCTGGTTATAGTAGTGAAAAAAGCAGTGTATAAAACTGTAGGGGTTTAATTTTTCTTTGGAAAAAGGGAAAAGAGGGAGTTGAGGTTATGGAGCCACTTCACTGAAGGGAAGGCTGAATCCTTCTTCGGTGACCACTTTGAAGTGGTATCTTGTTCCGCTTTCCCAGTTGGCGTCAAGTCTAATCCTGATTAGGATAGATGACCCCTCGCTGACAATCTGTGTATCCGGCTCGTAACTTCTTACCGCCATCTTCTCAAGTTCTGAGGTTGATGGTCCTTGATAGACTTCTGCGATCTTTGCATCGGCTGTTCCGGAGTTTCTTATGGTAATTTCAATATCATCTGCGCTGTAAAATCTTACGTTTTCAGGACTTAACAGGGCCCCTGCCTGGCTTGTTGTGGATCCTGTGAATGTCATGACCCAAGCGTAGGTGACTATGACGGCTGCGACGGCGATGACGATCAAGAGTAGTGTGGCAAGGATTGGTGAGATTCCCTTTTTCGATTTTAATATGTTTCTCATTATTCGACTTCTCCTATGTCCAGAAACTCTGAGGTCACAATATTTAACAAATATGAAACAGAAATATGTATTACCCGTAACTGTTCAATTCGGAATCCAAATATGATGTGAGATAACAAAAAACATGATCATATTGAATTTTTATTGAAAACATTGTGCAGAGCAAACATAATTGCGTATTTGCAGACCACCATAAATTCAATATTTCCGCCGTTTTTAGTAGCCACAATCGCTGAAGAACATATTACTTATCTGAAGTGGCAATTCGAGTAACGACCTCGAAGACAAGGGGGGGCGTTAGGGTTCTCTTTTCCAAGCTAACTCCAAGTAAGCTTTCTAGGAACCCGCGCCAAAACTCCGAATTGCCGATGAGCGGCGTTCTAATTATCACAAATTTGTCTTTAATGTAGAAGTCACCGAAACCCTGGACACGCAATCTCTTAAAAACGTCAGCCCATCTTTCACGGTTTGCAGTTTCTATGTCTATGCTGGCCTCCAGAGAAACTTTGGTGGTTTCCCCAATCTTTTGTCCAACCTCTCTCCACTTCTCTTTAGGGATGTAGCTGAGAAGAATGTCGAGGAATTCGACGTTTAGGAAGGCTACGCGGCTGATGCCTATGTAGTATTCTCCGGGGTATTTCCAGTCGTAGATTCGCATGCTTCGGTAAACGTCAAGCATCTTTGATATGAGGGGTTTTATTCCCGGTTCTCTTCCCTCGTTTATGAGAGAATCGATGTATTCCCGTTCTTCTTCATCCAAAATGATTGTGGTTCTTTTAACTGAGCGTTCCTTTGGAGACAATTTTTGTCCTCCCTGCTATACCTATTATGCTCTTAGGCATATTTTATATGTTTCGTATTCCGAATTCAACAGTGACATGCTGGATAGAGCTTCTGTAATCAGAATCCAGATGAAACAACATTAAGTCTGATACATAAAATGGGAATTGATGAAGCATTCATAAACGTTATTTACTAAATAGGGGCACAGAAAGCATCAGCAGTCAAAAGGAAGATGAACATATGGAACCGCCTCTGGTGTATAAAGTGAACTTGACCGAACTTCAAGGAGAAGGAGAATTCCCGTGTCCCAGTTGTGGAATCATCATATCTCCTGAAGACGAAACCGAGGACGTTTACAGGATAGTCAACACCAAAGTTAATGGTGACGAGCTAGCAGAACTGGTAATTCAATGTAACCGGTGTAAAAGCAAAATCCGATTGGTCGGGTTCGCTGTTCCCGAAATGTAGGGGAACACTCTTCAGCATCGAAGATTCAGTTTTAGTCTTCTAAGTTATTGTAACTTTTACATCATCCAAGTTGTATGTCATCTCGGTCTCCCAACGTACACTAATTCCCACAGCAACCCAAACCTCTCCGCTGGAGCCCGTATTCACAGTTGCCGTGTGGGTGTAACGGTTCCATCCTGAAGCCGCGTTGGCTTGCCCAAGAACAGTAAAGTCTGCCTCAACTTCAGGATCAGAACTTCCTGCAAAACCGACAACATCTGCTATCACATTGAAACTCTCGCTTTCACTGTAAAAATCAAAAGAAGCCTCAACCTGAATTTGTGCGTTTTTCCTCACTGACAGCGCTTTTTCGACCCAGACTGTGCCGTCATCCTGTCTGCCGTCGATATATAGTTCCACAGAATATTGTCCAGATTTAACGGGAGAAGTTACCCGTGAAACGCTCCAGTCAACAGGGGAACCTGGGTTGTTTGGGTCTGGAGGAACATCAGCGTCTCCTATCCATCCGCCGAAATCCTCCTCAAAGCCTTCATCGTATACGACTGATTTAGGACAAAAATGCCATCCAGCTACAACGCTGATCACTGTTAAGATTCCGA
>CAYVVO010000118.1:0-3605 GCA_964455275.1 uncultured Candidatus Bathyarchaeia archaeon
ACTTGTTGAGCAGATCAGAAAGGGAAGCTCCCTCTTCCAACTCATACTGTTCCTCTTTCTTATTCACCAAGTTCTTGATGTAACCGAAATATTGAACTCTAACATTCAAGTTTCTTCACCAACACTTTAGCCAACCGCTTCGGGACAGCCAAGATGTTTGTTATCACAATGATTTGGGGAAGAATCTTATTTATCGGTTATGTGCGTCTGCGCTATTGGCGAAATTAAACGGGATGAAAACGGGTTTTATTAAAATCGTTATGTATTGCAAATAATATCGAAAACATAAATAAACTTGTCCCAAAAAACGATGCAATAATGTTTGTGTTTAAGTCAAAAGATAAAGATTAATATTTATCTACCTATATCACATAATTCTCTCCAAAAGTGATCAGTGGAGGATTAAGATTGAGTTACAACAAACGAATTCTTTACGTAAACTTGACAACTGGAAAAACTGAAGTCAAACCCCTAGATATGAAACTGGCTAAAGAATACATCGGCGGCATAGGACTTGGAATGAAACTGTGGCTAGACCAATCCAAAGCAGGCGTCGACCCATTCAGCCCCGAAAACCCCCTGCTTTTCATTACAGGACCACTCACCGGCACTATGGCGCCCTCAGCGGGAAACAGCTACGCCGTTGTTTCCAAATCACCGCTAACCGAAGGAATATGCGAATGCAAGGCCCACGGTTTCTTTGGACCTGAAGTAAAACGA
This sequence comes from uncultured Candidatus Bathyarchaeia archaeon, assembly GCA_964455275.1. Taxonomy (GTDB): domain Archaea; phylum Thermoproteota; class Bathyarchaeia; order Bathyarchaeales; family Bathyarchaeaceae; genus Bathyarchaeum. The sequence continues at coordinate 721 of CAYVVO010000118.1, forward strand.
GCAGGATACGATGCTATCGTCTTTACGGGTAAATCTGAAAAATTAGTTTACGCGTGGATTGACGATGATTCTGTTCAGCTTCTTGATGCTGAGCATCTTAGAGGAAAGTCGCCTGCAGAGACAGATGAAACGATCAGAGAGGAAATGGGCGATTTCTACATTCGCGTGTCAGCCATCGGCGAAGCAGGAGAAAAACTGAGTCGAATTGGCTGCATCATAAACGATGAGTTCAGAGCAATCGGCAGAGGCGGCATGGGCGCCGTTATGGGGTCTAAGAACCTGAAAGCGGTTGCTGTTCGCGGAACAAACGACGTGAATGTGGCTAACGTTGAGGAGTTCAAGGAATTTGTGAGAATGATTTATGAACGCATGAAAGGACCTGCTACACGGAAATATAGGACTCTGGGTACTCCTGAGAACGTTCTTGTTTTGAATGCTTTGGCGGCTTTGGCTACCCGAAACTTCACTAACGCAACCTTTGAGGGTGCTGAGAGGGTCAGTGGGGAGTACCTGAATGAGCATTATGTTAAGAAGATTATTGGGTGTGCAACCTGTGGTATGCGCTGCGACCACATTGCCTTGGTTCCAGAAGGAGAATATAAGGGCAGCACGTCCCGTGTTGAGTTTGAGTGTCTGTGGTCTTGTGGTCCCCTCTGTGGCGTTGACCGTTTAGATGCGGTTATTGAGGCTATCCGTTTAGCTGACTACTATGGCGTGGACGGAATCTCTATCGGTGTAATAGTTGCTATGGCTATGGACTGTTACGAGCATGGCATCATAACCGACAAGGACACTGACGGATTGAAACTCAATTTTGGCAATTATGAGGCGCTTGTGGAGGCGATTAAGAGGATTGGCACCCGAACTGGCTGGTTCGGCGACACATTTGCTGAAGGAACCAAACGAGCAGCCGAAATAATTGGCGGAGACGCATACAAGTATGCTAATCACATCAAGGGAATGGAGTTGCCTGGTTACGATCTCCGGACATTGCAAACTGCTGCTTTAGGCTTCTCGGTTTCGTTCCGTGGCGCTTGTCACCTCAGGTCTGGAGCTTACTCGCCTGACATGAAGGGCAAAGTTGACCGCTTCAAGATTGAGAAGGGAAGAGGAAAGATAGTCATGGACGGCGAGGACCTCTATAATGTTGTTGACTCGTTGATACTGTGCAAGTTCTCGAGGGGCGTCATGTATGATGGTCTCAAGGACATGGCAAAGTATTACGAGTTGGCGACTGGAATACCGATGACTGCTGAGGAGTTGCTGATTGCTGGTGAGAGGATTAACAATCTTGCTAGGGTGATTAACATCCGTGAGGGAAAAGGAACAAGGGATGACGATACTTTGCCGTGGAAGATCACGAATTTTCCAGTGCCTGAAGAGTGTGTTGGAAAGGGCGCTTATGTGAAGCAGAAAGAGTTCGACATCGGATTAGATGACTACTACAGCGTGCGCGGGTGGACAAAGGATGGAATCCCCACACCGGAGAAACTCAAGGAACTGGGATTGAGTGATCTCGTCAAAATTGTGAATAAAAAAATTGGTTCTAAGAAATGAGGAAAATGAGGAGGAAAAAAATACATGCCTACAATTCATGAAAAAAAGTTTGTCTCCGGAGACCCATCTAAGTGCATCGGATGCTGCGTCTGCGAATACGCATGCTCAATGAAGCACGAAAACACCTACAACCCAACCAAATCCAGAATCCGAGCTGTCCGCCTGAATTCCTTTGTGAACCTAGCGGTTGCGTGCAGGCTCTGTGAAGACCCTCCCTGCGTTGCCGCGTGCCCCCGAGATGCGTTGTCGCAGTCAGAGGAAAATGGCGTCATCTTAGTTGACGAGGACAAGTGTAACGGTTGTGGCTGGTGTGTCGAAGCGTGCGACTATGGTGCTATGCAATTGCATCCTGAAAGAAAGGTGGTCTTCACCTGTGACCTCTGTGATGGTGAACCTCAATGTGTGGAATGGTGCCCTGAAGAAGCCTTGGACTTCACAACAAAGGATATTATCTCGCAGAAAGCTAGAATAACTGCTGTCAGGAAGCTGTTCCAAGACGCCCTGAAGAGCGAGAAATAGTGAAGTTTCGGTGACGAACGTTTCCCTTTGGCGGTTGTTCGTGTTAGGGCAGTTTATGTCTTGTAAGAGGTTGGGGTCTTTTTTTGTTGGCTCCAGCTTGAATTTTCTTTTTTCAGTAATTTTTTTGGCTTCAGTTTGGTGGTTTTCTGTAGTTTTGGCGTCTTTAAGGGTAATTCTTTTTATTTTCTATCGTACTGACTATTGATAATATAATTCAAAGGACACAGGGTGGATAAGATGGAGCCAGAATTTGCCACTTGGACGCGCCCCTTTCTTCATGAACTGCTGGAAGAGATACCTAAAGATTTGGATTCGCTGCTTGATGTGGGTTGCGGCAGAGGAATTATCGGAGCCATGACGCGCATTTACAGAAACCCTAAAAGATTGGTTGGCGTCGACATTTTTCAGGATTACATTGATTTCTGCAAAAAGTATAGCATCTATGATGAGCTTCATCTTCTGGACCTGAGGCAAACACCGCTGCCGTTCCAAAACCGCGAGTTTTCTGTTGCCACCTGTGTAGAAACGATAGAGCATTTGCCGAAAAAGCATGGTGAAAAGCTTTTGGAGGAGCTTCACAGGGTTGCCGATACGGTGATAGTTTCAACGCCTTCTTCCTTTTTTAGGCAGCCTAAAAGTCATGTTAAGCGTAATCCGTTTCAAGCCCACGTTAGCAAGTGGACGGTTGAAGATTTCAGGAAAAGAGGCTACAAAGTGAAGGGTGTAGGAGACATTGCCATGCATAAGCTGGCTATTCCAACAAGAAAATTGAGTTGCAGATTTCCGCGGCTTCACCAGTTTTTGTTGGC
>CAYVVO010000119.1:0-4043 GCA_964455275.1 uncultured Candidatus Bathyarchaeia archaeon
GAAACTTTGGGATACTGATGGCATTCAAGAAAGCCCTCATCGAGTTGGGACTTGAGAGAGAAGACGCTGTGCTTGTGTCGGGCATAGGCTGCCACGGCAAAATGGTTAACTACGTGAACGTAAATGGGTTCCACGGCATCCATGGCAGAGTACTGCCCATAGTGCAGGGCATCAAACTTGCAAACCCAGACCTGAAGGTGGTTGGTTTCGCTGGAGACGCTGACCAATACAGCGAGGGGTGGAGTCACTTTGCCCACGCCGCAAGAACCAACATTGACATGACCTTGATTGTGCATGACAACATGGTTCTCGGCTTAACCACGGGTCAGGCAACATCCACCAGCCAGCAGGGATTCAAGTCGAAGTCAACTCCCTTCGGGGTTATACCTCCCATGCTGAATCCTGTGGCTCATGCTTTGGTCAGCGACGGCACCTTTGTGGCTAGAGGCTTCTCCGGCGACATGTTCCATCTAAAAGACTTGATTGTGGAAGCGATCAAGCACCGAGGCTTCGCCTTCATCGACGTATTCCAGCCCTGCGTTTCATTCAACTACCTGAACACCTACGATTGGTTCCGCCAGAGAGTGTACAAGCTGGAGGATGAAGGTCACGACGTGACCGACCGGAGAAAAGCTTTGGAGAAGGCGTTTGAATGGGGAGACAGGATACCGATCGGAATCTTCTACAAGAAAGAGAGACCCACATACCGCGACAATCTTCCCCACCTGAAAGATGCTCCGCTCACAAAAGTGCTCACAGAAAACGTGGACATAACATCCACCATGAACGAGATGATGTAGCCACAAGCTTCACAGAAAAGCCTAGAATAGCAGCGCCGTTAGCTGCCTATCATAAGTTTCATGTGAATTAGCGGCGTTTTCTTTTTTGCCAAACTATTTACCTGAGGCAGCACATCTTGGAGGATTTGCCACGGCTTCATCGCAGTCTTACTGGCTGACGCATTCTCTTTTCTCGTTTTCAGGCTATATGCAATCTGCTCGATTACAATGTTCTCCGCTATCAACTCAGGCATGCACACCTCACCCTGATTAACCAGCTTCTGGACAACCCATCTCTTAAGCTCCTGCCCCTCTTCCATCCGCTCAAAAACTTTCTTCGCTCTCTTCTTCCTCTTAACATGCCTCAGGGAAAACGTGGGCATTTTCTGGCAAAGTGTAACCCGTTCCCTCCATTTTTCCAGCCACTGCTTGGTCCAGACCTTCAAAAACGCCTTAATCTCCTCTTGGTTATCTCGGACATTCAAGGCTTTTTCAACCTCATCGGAGTTTGCGCCTTCACGCTTCACATTTAACCAAGTTTCTAAGTCTTTACCGGCGAAGTCTAAAAGTTTCCGCTCCAAGCCATAAAGATCCAAATCAGGAATTTCTTTTTCCAGCTCCCTAGCTAGCCAAAACACAATTACAGGATTTACTGGTGTGCGAAGTTTGGCGCTAGGCATCTCCTTGAACCTCCCTCCAACAGTATGTACCATGTTTTTTGGGTGTATTTGAGGTTTTCCAAAATTCCTGCCAGACTCCAAGCAAAAGAAACAAAAATGTGACACTTTCCGACCTTAAAAGTCGTTGGAACCTGAAAAACAGAAAATTGGGTTTTCCGCTGGGTAATCCTTAATAAATAGCTGCTCCCAATTCAGTTAACATTCGAGAAAGGCGTTAGGAGAGTAAAAAGCGCTTATGGCTAAATTCAAGATAATAGTTTCAGACCCTGAAACTGGGAAGTCACAGTTGGTGGAAGTTGAGGAAAGCCAGGCAGTTCCCCTGATTGGCAGGAAACTGGGAGAAGTTATTGATGGAGCCGCCGTTAAGTTGTCCGGCTATAAGCTGAAGATAACTGGCGGATCAGACAAGGATGGGTTCCCCATGAGACCAAACATCCATGGGGGAGTTCGTGTGAGTGCCATATTAAGCGAGGGTGTAGGCTTTCATTCGTCTCGGAAGGGAGAACGAAAAAGGAAGACTCTTCGCGGCAACGTCATAACAGACTCAATCGTCCAATTAAACATGAAGATCGTTGAGAAGCCAAAGAAGAGCAAAAAAGCAGAAAAGCCGAAAGCAGAAGAAGCGAAAGCAGAAGAAGCGAAAGCAGAGAGCGCGCTAACCGAAGAAGCCGCCAAAACAACCTGAAGTCAACCTGTTAGCAATAAGAGTTGTTTGACCCTTGTTGACTGAAATCCTCACTGACGAGCAACTGATAGACTTGTACACCACACCTGGCTATCTAGTGGCTGTGGACTACCCCAAAGAAGAGGTAAAGTTGCATACTGTTGATTGTATGCTGGCTGACCCTATCAGCTCAGTGGGTGTTAAGCCGTCAAAGGCGAGAGAGAACAAAACTGGAGAGTTCTGGGTTTCTGAAAGCCGCAAGGAAGCCAATTCGAAGGCAGAAGAAATAGCCAAAAATAAAGGATACACGTATATAATCTGCCCAATCTGCAACCGATAAACGTAGCATAGTAGGAGACTAATAGAGGTACATTGTTGAAAACAGTATTTTTTCTGTTTTTCCAAGCAAGAACATGATTTGCCGTCCAAATTCCCGAGCCTATTAGGAGCCTAATAACAGAACATTGTTGAAAAACAGCTTTTTTCTGTAAAATCCAAGAGCTGTAGCAGTAAAGTTGCTGGCTTGTTCCAGATTTTGATGGAATTCAGAATTGCCTTGATGCGTGTTTCCTTTTTGTGTATTCTCTGTGCAATTTGTCCACTTTTTTCTTGCTGATGTATCCTTTGTGGGGGCGAAATCCTCCCTTGAAGCCTTTGGGGATATGCAGCAATTCATGAATCACAGTTTTCTCCTTGTCCTCTTGGGTTAACCTGTCGTACCGTTCAGAAAGCACCTCGATAACGTATGCTGTTGGAAGCCCAAGCGCCTGTTGCCATATCCTTCCAAGCCCATGAATCCGAGCGATTATCCGCTTAGATTTTGAGCCCCTGCTCCGATAACAATGAACAGACTCGGGAACCACATAAAACAGGTCCAGCCTGTCAACGATCTCGTCAACCAACATTTTGACATCCGGGGCTTCTAGATACTTCAGAGGCAATTTTTTTCATTCCCTAAACTAGCTGAACTCTAAGGGAATGCTTAATATAAACTGTTTAGAATCTTAGTTCCATAGCATTACACTAAACCTCTAGGAGATAGTCATGTCACCAAAACGAAAGAAACCTGCATCTCTCCCTCAGCAACCAGAAGTCAACATAGGAACCATAGGTCATGTGGACCATGGAAAAACAACTTTGGTGGAGGCGATAACGGGAGTTTGGGCAGCAAAGCATAGCGAGGAACTGAGGCGAGGCATAACCATAAAGCTCGGTTACGCTGACGCCCCAATATTCAAGTGCCCAAACTGCGAAGAACCCCAATGCTACTCCTCCGATCCTAAATGCCCCAACTGTGGCTCTGAATGCACGTTTGTCAGAGCAGTCAGTTTCGTTGATGCACCGGGTCACGAAGCCCTCATGGCAACCATGCTTTCTGGAGCAGCAGTCATGGACGGGGCATTACTGATAATCGCCGCCAACGAGAAGTGTCCGCAGCCCCAAACGCGGGAACATCTGGCAGCCATCGAGCTGGCTGGAGTGAAAAACATAATTATTGTGCAGAACAAAATCGACATCGTTGATGAGAAGCGCGCATTAGAGAGCTACAAGGAAATAGAGGCTTTTGTGAAGGGAACCGTGGCGGAGGGAAAACCAATTATTCCTGTCTCAGCCCAGCATTCGGTGAACGTTGACGTGGTTCTTCAATCCATAGAGAAAAACATTCCCACTCCCCACAGGGACCCGGATAAGCCGCCTAGAATGTTTGTTCTTCGCTCTTTTGATGTGAACAAGCCCGGCACTTCGATTGATGAGCTGACGGGAGGAGTTGTGGGTGGAAGCATCTCGCAGGGAAGCTTCAAAGTTGGAGACGACATAGAGATTCGCCCTGGACTCAAAGTTGAAAAACAGGGAAGGACATTTTACGAATCCATCTTCACGGAGATTACAAGCCTGAACGTGGGAGGAAAAAACGTTAAA
>CAYVVO010000120.1:0-2847 GCA_964455275.1 uncultured Candidatus Bathyarchaeia archaeon
AATACTCTGCCTGCCCACATGGGAAACATTTCGGCGAATGTATCCTCTATTCTAACCGTTTCCTTTCGTCCAGGCACCTTTACGACAAAGTCGTTTTCTTCTTTTTTCACAACTTCAAGCTTTGCCATCACATTTTTCTCCATTAACTTTTGTTTTATCTCGCTCCGTGACATATCGTGAACTGATTCGAGAAGTTCTCATCTCAATTTACACTTTTAGATGTTACGGTATTTTGTGTGTTGCTTCTTGTTACTGTGAAGAAAAGATTTGTTCTGGAAGGGTGCCGAGGAAAAAAGTTCCAACCACGTTCACTATGACGTAAGCGGCATTTTGTATGCTGATGTTCTGGTTCCCTGAGGAACGGCATGACCCTGAAAGAGTGTATGCAGAGCGGTGTAGGAGGCAGTGTTTATTCTTGGAGAAACGTAGAGAATTGGATGTTTTAACCGAAAAATAAATAAAGTGACGGCATATGGACGGTATATGGGAAGCGGATTAAGAAGTAACATGTCTTTTCTCGGAGAGTCACAAAAGGAAATGTGCGAACGCTTGAAAGAATTGCGAGATTTCGGGAACCATGGAGAACTAACCTTGAGTACACCTGAAAAGGCGCTAAAAAACTTACGGGGGTTCTAGATGGGAAAACAGATAAGCAAACATAAAAGGCGCTTGGAGGAAGAAGATGAGGAGACAGTGAGAGAAGATTATGTAAAGAGAATGAGAGACAATTATCCTCTTATTGTCCGCACTCTTATGCACGACATCATTGTGAGCATTGATAAAAACGGCAATTTTGTTTTTGTTAATGATGCTGCCGTTGAGTTTTTGGGCAAGTCAAGTGAAGAACTTGTTGGAGCCAATTTTATCGAATATTTGCACCCTGAAGATAAAGCCAAAGCAATGGGCATCATTCAAGAGCTGATCGGGGGCAAGGAACAGGTTAAAGGCTTCATCTTCAGAGTGAAGAGCCCAGAGGGATTTAGAAGCTTAGCAATGAACGGAATCGCAGTCTTCGACGACAAAAGGAATTATATTGGAGCACACGCAATAGGCAAAGACCTCACAGACCTGCTACGCACCGAAGAAGAGCTGAAGTGGTCAAAAAAACAGTTTCAAAGCATATTCGAAGTTATGGTGGACCCCGTTGTAATCGTAAACATGAACGGAAATATTTTGGAACTTTCGCAATCGGCGGAACAAATTCTGGGATTCCCAAAGAAAGAGCTTGTTGGAAAGCATTTTCTGGAAACAGATGCTGTCACGGCTGAGAGCAAAGCCATTATGGCGAAGAATCTTGAGAAGCTGAAAACTGGTCACTACATTGAACCCCATCCTATTGAGGTAATCACAAAGGATGGAACAAAGCTACTTTACGAGTTGAATACTGCACGAATAAATCACAAAGGTGAACCAGCCATCCTTGCTATATTTCGTAACATCACTGAACAGAAGAAGGCTGAGGAGCAACTTCAAGCGTCTGAAGAGCGGTTTAACTATTTTCTAGAGAATGCTCCTGAAGCCATTTGGGTGCAAGATCTTATTGGCACTTTTCTTGATGGAAACAAAAGGTCAGAAGAGCTGACTGGCTACAAGAAGGAAGAGTTAATTGGAAAAAACATGTTGGAGATTCTTGTTCCACCCAAATCTATACCTAAACTTATGGAGGCGTTCAAACCAAACAAACATGGAGGAATAAGTGGACCAACTGAAGTAGCGTTGATAAGAAAAGATGGGAGCAGAGTTCCTGTTGAAGCATCCACTATTCCCATTGGACGAGATGGAAAAATCGAGATTATTGGCATAGCAAGAGACATCACAGAGCGCAAGAAGGCGGAAGAGGAGCTGAGAGAGAATGAGAAGCGCTTTAGAGAGTTGAGTGATTTACTTCCTGAAGTTGTTTTTGAAGCGGATGCAACTGGGAAACTTACATTCGTGAACCAGATAGCGTTTGATCGGTTTGGTTATAATCTGGAGGATTTTGACAATGGCGTGAATGCTGTTCAGATGTTGATTCCAGCGGATCGAGACAGAGCCAAGGACGAAATGGATAGAGTGTTGAGTGGAGCTGACATAGGTTTTACAGAATATACTGCATTGAGGAAAGACGGCAGCACCTTTCCGATTATGATACACTCCACTCCTATTATTCGTGGAAATATGCCTGTGGGATTAAGAGGAATAATCGTAGACATCACTGAACGCAAAAAAATGGAAAATATGCTAAAGGACAGTGAGGAAAAATATAGAACTATCTTTGAAGGCGCCACTGACGGCATCGCTGCTTTAGATCCTAAAACAATGAAAGTTATTTTCGCTAACCCCAAAATGACCGAAATAACGGGTTATCCTCTTGACGAGTTGCTCAACGCAACTATTATTGACTTTATTCCCAAAAATGAGATATCTTCGATGATACAGCAGTTCCAGAACCATGTGGGAGGAAAGAGAGACCTTACTAGATATATACCCGTCATAAGAAAGGATAAGACACGAATCTATTGTGATGTCCGTTCTAAGTTCCTGAATATCGGAAACCAACAATATTTGACGGCATTTGTCAGAGACGTTACTGAACAGAAGAAGGCTGAAGAGGCGCTCAAGGAGTCGGAGGAACGTTTCCGTAGTACACTTGATAGTATGCTGGAAGGTTGCCAAATTGTCGATCATAACTGGCGTTATCTCTACGTTAATGATGCAGGTGCAAAGCATGCTCGTTTGGCGAAGAAAGATTTGCTTGGCAAAACACTCATGGAAGCGTATCCGGGAATTGAAAAGACCGAATTGTTTCCGGTCTTACGCAGATGCATGAACGAACGCGTGTCAGCACACATAGAATATGAGTTTTCG
>CAYVVO010000121.1:0-11821 GCA_964455275.1 uncultured Candidatus Bathyarchaeia archaeon
GCACACGGATATGCCTCTGCTGGCAGGCTTCGGCATCTCAAACAGGCAGCAAGCCTCAAATGTGGTTGCAGCCGGGGCTGACGGCGCAATAGCTGGGAGCTGTTACGCTAAGATTTACGAGAAGAATCTGGAAAAGCCTGAGGGGGCATTGCCGGAGATTGCTGATTTGGTGGGTCAAATAAAACAGGGATGCATAGATGGGTATAGACGAAGATAAAGGAACTTGTACAACATTTAACGGGTAAATATCTACGGTATTGGCATCGCTGTTTCATGAATGGGCATACAGAAAAAAGGCTGGAAGAGCTTATTAGATTCGACGATGTGACAGAAATCAGCAGGCAGGTTTGTGAGGAAGAAGAAAATGCACATCAACGAATTTCAAAACATGATGAAGCGAATATATTTTCACAGAGACTCTGAGCGAGGAACAGATGGAACATTAGACTGGCTCGTGGATGAAGTGGAGGAGCTGAGAGAAGCCCTAAACGAAAACGACACCAAAGCTATAGAGAACGAATTCGCTGATGTTCTCGCCTGGTTGGCTTCTCTGGCAAACGTTACCAACATCGACTTGGAGAAAGCAGCACTTTCAAAGTACGATAACAGATGCCCTAAGTGTGGACTATCTCCCTGCGAATGCCCCTTTTAGCTTCTTTTCCACCCATCAATCGTTGTTGTCCTGCACCAGTTAGCTGCCAAACATAGGATCTCTTGCCTTTGCGGTTTAGAATGTTTTCTGTTTCCAGAAGGCGAAGGTGATAAAGGACAACTGCGTAGCTGAGCCCTGTTTCTTTGGAAATTTTTTTGGCAGCGCATGTCCTCCTCTCAAGGACGGAGAGTATTTGTGTCCTAGCCGACAAGCCTGGTTGAACGTTCCTTTTCAGGGTCAGGAAAGCTTTGGGGTGGTGGGCTATTTTGAACATGTGCCCTCAATATATGTTCGTTGTTGAGACAAAAAAGCTTTCTAATGCTTAGCTTAGGTCACGAAGTTTGCGAGGCTTATTTGTCGAGGTTTCTTGCCTTCAAACAAGGTTATGATTTCTTCTTCCACAATTGACAGCCGTTGAGCATAATACTCCGAGAGCCCATACTTTTTAACCAGTTTAAGCGCCTCTGGCAAATATTTCTCGATCCCCCCACGATAGACTGTAAGAGTCAATTCGCCTCCGCAGGCTGGACACTTGCCGAGAAGAGGCAATCTTCTGAATTTTTTGTTACAGGCTTTGCAGCGAAACTTTTGAGTGGTGAAAGCTCTCAGGTTGCCAGCTATGTCGCGGACAAAATGTGTGGTCAGAACCTTCTTAGCCACTATGTCAGCGTCGACAGCCTCAATCTTTTCTGCCAACATGAGTTGACTATGCAACTTGTCTGTCATCTTTCCCAATTTTTTGTATATGCTCTCGGGGTTGCCCATGTTGACGTTTGAAACAGGAACAGTATACTTGAAGCCCTCAAACTGCGCCGCAGTATTCAATCGATGCTCAACAGTGTCTATTAGCGAATTCAACTGTCTGGGGTCTGCCTTCTGCAAAGTTTTTTCATAAAACGATGCGGGATACTTTCCTGCAACATCCACTTCATGAGCTTGCCGCTGCACTTCCATCGGATTCACCACAGGGATAATCAGAAGAGGAGCATCCATTATCCCCCCAATCTGGGACGGCAAAAAAACTTTAGAGAAATTCAAGATTGTATCCAAAGCCAGCATCAATGCATCTTCGTCGCCGTCGCAGTCTCTACGCTTCGCTGAATGCCACATGGGATGAGCGTAACAGACGTTCAGGGGAGTAAAACCGATAATCCTTCCGACTATACCAACTGAGGTGTGTGGCGCCAAACCCACGATGAGACGTCCAACTAGATCAGAAGCTTTTTTGATGTTATAGTATGGGGGAAGCTTGTATACCTTTTCAAGCAGCTCGTCAAGAAAGTTGGCAACATGAACAAAATATTCTGCGCACTTCCTGGGGATAATTATATCCTGAATTTTGAGTTCGCAAATCTGGTTAGGTTCGGTTAAAGGGTTTCCTTCATGGTCAGATATGTAACCATTTTTTCTGAGATGCTCAACGGAGACGCCAATCTCCTTGGGATTGAAATGAGTGAGAGGAGCATTTGTGACGTCGAAACGGATTGTTCCATCTTTGAACACGGATAAACCATGTTTAGCTCGCAGAATTCCCTTTTCTAAAAGCTCTGGCGTCTTCGTTTCATTTATCATGCCTTTCACGCCCTTCACAAGCTTTAAGGTGTGAAGACCTAGATTTCTGCAAGCTGAAGTCATCAAAGCCCTTATGTTAACTTGTTGCCTAGCGTAGCTTCTTGTTGAAGTCTTACAGACAGGACAAGTATCCGTTCTTAAACCTCTCCCGCATTGAGGACAAAACTTCTCCAAGACAGTCTCTGAGCCACATTTAGGACATCTGATCCTGAAGGTTATTTCATTACATTTCAGACAGCGGCGCCGCACAAGATCAACTTCGATTTTACCTTTATTCGAAGCCTCGGATAGGTTACGTCGGGAACCGCCAGCAAGACCAACAGGAAATAGAGCGTGAACAAGCGGCTTCATTTCTCTCTGTTTAGCCTTTTCTGGGCGCCCCATTCTGGCACCCACAAAACTGGGAGCCTTTTGTCTAACACGAATGCCGGTGAAGTTCTGTATAGCCTCGAAAACGCTTCCCGAAGAGTCTATCTGACTGTCAGGGATGTGTAGTCCGAGGCAAAAAGCGAGTGCATGCGCCTCATCATCAACTATTTTTATCTTGTTTGCGATGACTTCGTGGGGAATGCAGAGTTTTTCAAGGACCGTTTTTATTGCTTTGTCCTTCAGGCCAACGATCTCTTGAACTATAGAATTCTCCTTTTTCGTCTCAGAATCTAACAGCCACTTTCTTAAGGCTCCAAACTCTTCAAGGGAGATGTTTTCCCAGAAAAAGGTGAAGAAGGGATGAAGAGGAACCACCAAAACTGAGGAGAGGGCTATGGCTTCCTTGGCGTTCGGCTTATTTTTGAAGGGGTCAGCCAACAATTTTTCAAGAAATGAGACAGAAACACCTGCAGCCTCGGCAGCAGTCTTCAAATCGCCGCCAAACTTTTGCTCAACGGCAGCCACAAGTTCTTCACGCCACCATTCTTCAGTGTAGCCGGACGGACGAAGAGGCTTATTTGTGTATAGAAAGTCGCCAAACCCGATGAGGATGTCTCCAAGAAACAAAATCTTGTCAACCATCTTTTCTAAGCGCTTAAAATTCTGAAGAGTAACACGCACAACAGACCCAGTTTTTAACCGCACCACAGGAGGCTCAATACTATCCACGGGAACCGCAATTCCACCTTTTCCAGGACCCTCTAAACGAAGCTGGGTTCCAGCGGCGAGAAACTTTTGGACAACCAGCATTGTGGCGGGGTGGATGCCGACTGCTGCGAGCCCTGTGTTCCGGGACCGCCCATAACGAAGCCTGAAACCTCCGGTTCTAGACGGAAACGAGAAGATTGGGCGACCCGCTATGACGTCTTCCATGAATCCAGCTTTCTTTTTCTTCGAGAATTCTTTTAGGCTTCCAAGCCATTCCCATCCCTCGATTCCCAATTTTTCAATAATTGTCAATACTTTTGCGGAACGTCCCACAATCCCGTCATTTACGACCCTAAGAGCCCCGCCTCGGACATGGTTTGTCTCGATTCGAGGGAGGTTTCGGAAGGATGGAACTTCAACGGGGTCTGATTCTGTGCCGGTGACCTCAACGGGAATGTTCTGGATGGCTCTTCGTAGCTCTTCATCTGAGATGTGATACTGAAATCTGGATACCATCCGCTCAAACACCCGCACTTCTTCTATGAAACGTGCAATCTCTTCTTCTGTTGGTTTGTAGCGGTCCAGCTTGAGCAGGCGACGAATATGATCACCAACTATTATGGTCAAGGCTTGTTCTGTGCCACCGGCTGAACGTATTGGACCAGCATAATATATTGCCAGATATTTTGTTCGATCAGGATTAGATTTTATTTCTATCCGAGACACACCTTGCACAGGAGCTGCAGTTATCCCTTCAGTTAGTATGGCGAGGGCTGTTCTTATGGCCTGTTCAGCTGCTTCAGTAGCGTTCATGTCCCCAAATTTTCCGTAGATGATCTGTTCAGCAATCTTGAAGGCAAGCGCCTCTCGCTGCATCTTCTTACTCAAATCTCTTATGCCTTCAGCAACCCCAGAAGGTCCAACAAGCCCCTCTACTAGTTCAGCTAAATCCTTCGCAACCTCAGGCTCTGGAACAAGGGCAGGATCTAACCCTTTTTCCCTAGCTTTTCTTGCAACAGCATATATGCTCTCAAGGTTTTTCTCCAAAAAAGCAGCATATTGCTTGTATTCTTTGCTCATCGGGATCATCGTCAAAAGCGTTCTCCTTACATAGATTTCACGAAGCGAGGTATTGAGTCTTTCTAACATAAAAGCGACAAAGCAGAATTCGGGAAGTTAAGGGTTATAAAATTCAACTGAAAGCTGGGTTTAGCGTGTTTTTTTGTGGACTTTCATGTTATCGATTAGTTCTCTTATCTTGTGTCTCTCGTTGTTTTCTTCCAGAACTGTACCGGTTACAACGATGTCGGCTCCAGCTTTCGCTATTTCTTTCACCTGTTCACCGGTTCGTATGCCACCGCCTACAATTAAGGGGATATTAGTTACTTTCTTCACTGTTCTCGCCATGGCGCTGGGCACTGGTTTTCCGACTCCGGATCCTGCTTCTAAGTAAACGAAGCGCATACCAAAATATTCAGCGGCTAGGGCATGGGCAGCTGCAAGTTCAGGTTTGTTATAGGGGATAGGAACGGCTTTTCCCACAACACTAACTGCGCCTCCCTCGCCCACGATGATGTAGCCAAGAGGGATAGGCTCTAAACCGAATTTTTTTATGATGGGGGCGCCTAGGACTTGAACGCCCATGAGAAAGTATGGGTCTGAAGAATTTAGAAGGGACATGAACCAGATAGCATCAGCATATTTGGTTATTCCAGTGATATTGTTAGGGAAAAGAATTATAGGTATTTCCACAGATTCTTTCAGAGCTTTTGCAACCTTGTCCAAATGAGAAGTCGAAAAAGAGGTTGATCCGCCAACCATTATAGCTGCTGTATCGCATGCTTCAGCCTCTTTGGCGATGTGAGAGGCAGATGAGGGAGTGACTTTTTCTGGATCAACAAGAGTCATGTGGATGGTTCCTTCTTTCTCAATTTTTTCCAGAAGATATTTTTCCACTAGACCAACCATAACTGATCCCTCACTAGACTGCTAATCTCGAATAAAAGATGTCTGTGAATTGGCAGTATATGTCGATCGTCCCAAAAGCGGGCTTAGTATCCAATTCCTCGGTTAATCCACAGTTCCCACACTGCACTTTAGCATGTTCACCACCCGGGAATACCTCGATATTGATTGATTGTTTGCCACATTTAGGGCAGAGGTAGACTGTAGGTAATTTCTTTTTAGGGATACGAACTACTTTTCTTCTTCTTCTGCCCATATTACAGCCTCTTGTACATTATATTTAATTCCGTATTTGCGTCACGTTTCAAATTATAATGCGGCAATAGTTTAAATATTTGTCCCAAAAGCAGGTGAAGAAAACAGTTAAGAGAAATAGCATTTTATAAAAAGGGAATTTTATGAGATAGTGATGTCTTGAAATCACCCGAAAATGGGGGGAAAATAAGAAACAGCTCTAAAAAAGCTCTATTAGGAATAAAAGCGTGAGCGTGACGTCACACGTGATTCTGTGATAATCACACGTGATCTTCCTGTGATCAGAAATCACACCAACTACAAATCACAAGGTCACAAAATGGGGGGGAAGCAACACTTAGAACAAAGATACGAAGTAACAAATTGTCTTCTATAGGGAGTAAATGGGCAGATTAAAGGGGAAGAAACTTTGTAATCCACTGAACCAATATATGTTCAAAGAGGCTGGAGCAGAAAAACAATTTCCGTCTTGGAACAGAGTATGCAGAGAAAAAATGTAAAGTGGAGGAGTGTTTTTGCATTGATTTAAAATTTTGTTTTTATCCACTTTTACTTATTTTAGAGATTTTTATTTTGTATTTTCTTATTCTTTTAATCATATATAAGATTGTGAGTGTATGGGGTTTTTTAGTGAAGAGCGCAAAGCTTTTGTATCCAAGAGCCCTGTATACAAAAATGTATCCTTTATGAAGGGGTTTGAGGTTGGGAGATTTTAATTGAAGGAAAAGGCTCAAAATTGGCTAAAGTATTTATTAGCAGACCCGATGGTGAAAATACTCGCTAAAAACAGCCATTTAACCAAAATACAGCTAGAAACGCTACTAATAGACGTTTTAGCTGAAAATATAGCCGATAAAGCGCTAAAATACGACGAAAAAGCCAAAATAAGGCTTTTAGCCGTAAGTCGAGGCGCTTTTAACAGAAGCCTCAGGCAAGCCCGACAGAACGTCATACAATCAATATACACCCTGCTTCTCCTCGGATACATAGGAATCCTCGAAGACACCAGCCTAGAACCATACATAGAAGCCGCAAACAAGCTCCAAACATACATAAAAACCCAACAAAAACTTGCAAAAAAGGAGCCAAAAGAAGAACACTTAAGGAGGGTAGCACTGCTCCACGAAGAACTGAAAAAGAGCCTGGAAGAACTGACCAAGCCGCGAAATATGTCAAGAAGGCTGTGACATCACAAATCACACCGTTTTTGCAACAGAAAGTGTAACTCTCAGTGCACATCAAAGCTCAGGGAGAATCTGCAAAGGAGCTTAAAACACTAAAGATTTTTCACGCCAGAATAAGCTTATTTTGCAGGTTTTTTCTAAAAACAGTGAGTTTTAGCAGATATTCTGAATTGAAGAATTATGTGGAGAACTGAGGGACAACGAAGTTCAGATAATCAACAGTCCCGCACAGGGGCTTTTGCTAAACGCAAGCTGTGACGTGTGATGTCACGATATCTAATTTAGCAAAAAACTTAAGTTCACTTATATACTAATGTGATATGTGATCACACATGCAGATCACACGATATCACGCTGAAATCACATGTAATTTGGGGCGTTTTAGATGATTTCAGATTTTCTGTTATTAGTGACGTCGGTTCTGTTATTTGTCACAATTTTAGCATTGTTTCTTTATTATCGCCGAATAAGGGCTCTGCGCCAAGAGTACGAGAGGGCAAGAGGAGTCGTGGAGGACATAGTTATCGGTGTTGATAGTCAATTCCAGAGGCAAAAGGATAGAGTTCTTTTTGTGGCTCAAAAAGTTGAAGCAACATCATTGGAGAACAAAAAAGTTGTGAATAAAATAGAAGGGTGTGAGCGTCAATTAGCGGATTTTACTAAAGTGGTGGGGGAGGTTCCGCAGATTGAAGAGAAGTTCTCTGGGCAACTTGAGGAGATGAGGAGCGAAGTCAAGGGCATAAAGGAAGCCCAAGACAAAGTGATGAAAAAACTTGTTGAGGTCGAGAAAATCAAGCAAGAGGCTTATGTTCCTGAAACTCAGATAGAGGCGGCTATTCCAATAAAAAGGGAAAAAGCTTTGGAGCCATTGACTGAAACCGAGCTGATGGTTCTCGAGACAATCGGCAAAGAGGGAGAAAAAACGGCGCCTGAAATCAGAGAAAAGATTGGTCTCACCAGAGAGCATACTGCCCGGCTAATGAAGAAGCTGTATAAAGACGGGTATCTGGAGAGGGACACTCACAAGATGCCTTATATCTATCGATTAAAGGAAGAGATGCAGAAAATACTGAAGCGAAGGGAAACTAAGATTTCCTAGATTTGTCCCCAGCTGCAAGAGACTCGCCGGCAGCTTTGAGTCGTCTCAAGTTTTCATCCATTTCAGAAAGGGGTTTCGACGTCGGCAAATCATACTCAGCTTTCCCTCTTTCTTTTACATAATCAGGATAGTGAATAACCGTTATAGGAACGGCAAAACGAATCTGCGGTTCTGAAATAAGCAACGCTTCTCCCACATCAAGCATCTTTATTTCAGTATCGCTGTATTCCATGTAAGGCGTGTTTTGGGTCAAATAATCCCTATCTCGCTTCAATTCAGTTTTCATGATGACTTTGGTCCAAAGCTCAGCGAACACATCACGATTTATCTTGGAAGGCCTCGGGGTCACAGCATTTAATCCAACGCGATACTTCCGGTATGTGAGCGCAATATTAGAAAAGATGGTTTTGTGTATTTCTGGGTCAAGAAACTCATGAGCCTCTTCCAGAGTTATCAACAGGGTTGGAAGCTTTTTCCACTCTTCGAAATTGCGTTCCCACATCCGTTTATAGTGATATGCAACATTGCTTGCGGTGAGACAGGTAATGTTCTGTTGCTCCTCAGAAGTTAAGCCTGAAATATCAATGAGGCATGTGATTCCTTCGCTTATGTTTTGAACCACATCATCAATGAAATTATAGTTGGAAGGCGGGAAAAGATGTGCTGGAAGATCAGAAAGCCTACTCATCAAAGCATGAATTACAGTCGGGGATTTGTAGTTGATAATTTTTCCAACACCTAAATATCCCTCAAGATTATAGGCTTCACGGCATTGCTCTATCCAACAGCTGCCCAGCTGCTCATACAATCTTCTGGCAACCCTGACTTGTGGCTTCCCGATTCCAGGGAAAATCGTCCATAATCTTCCAGGAGTAAGAGTGTGCAAACCTATGCATAATTTGCCGTCTCTTGCTGAGTAATAACGAACCTTAGTGTGAAAAAGGGGATGATCCCGCAGCCCATTATCAGACCCAATATCTTTCCCTGACAGCAACTGACCAGCAAAATCGAAGATAAGCCCAACAGTTTCAGGGTTGTCGATAATGCGGGCGTTCAGAATAAGTTCGGTGTTGGTTTTTCCTGACCCGGTCATCCCGAACATGCCCATCATCTTGGGGATAGCCTTAACACTGATGCCCACTTCGCCTAGAACCTCTTCTCCTGAACGCAGACGACCAATCTCCAAATCCCCCGCAAGCCTCAAAACAGAATAATCCTCTTCGTTTGTTGTATATACACGATCCATATAATTAGGATTAAATGTTGGAGAACGGGTCTTGTCAGAAGTCCTTTCAAGGAAGAGAATCGCGTCGACATGCCTAAAGCTGGAGTAAGGCCCAAAAGACTCTTTTCCCTCAGCTTCACGAAGTTGCTCATTAGTGTTCAGCGTAGACGAACTCCCAGCATCTACGACACGAGCATAGAAGCTCCGATTATCAGAATCTATTCGGACAATCTGACCAAAAGAAAGAATCGCTCCTTGATTTAGGAAAAAGGACACAGTATCCCCTTTCACTTCGCGAACAAAACCAACAGGTTCATATTCGGTCAAATCAGGTCACCACCTTCATGAGGATTTGATATTCCATGGAGTTGGTCAGCGAAACTGCAGGAAAGCTCTTCCCTACGAAGAGTCTCCAAGGTTCCATCATCTGACAGCGTTTTCTCAACTAAGTCATAATATTGAAGAATTTTTGAGTTTGATGCACCAGAAAATTCGTGGGCAAGCCAAAGGGTAACAGGATAACCTAAACATCTTGGATCTTCGGAAAGGGAGGTGAGGGGAGAAAGCAACTCGGACACGTTGCTGGAGGCCAGAGGGTCCATTATGTCACAGCGGAAAACGTGTTGACTGTCTCCACACAGCTTCACAAGAGACACGTCCCCATACAGATGCTCTTCCATATTCGCCTCTTTAACCGGATGATAAACCCAAAGAGGATAAGATGCAATGATACTTGTTGACGCCATAAAATCTCGCCCCTTCTCATCACATAACATGGGAGACTGTTTACTTACGGCAAGAAGATTAACCTTTTTACGAAGAGCCTCTTCGTATAGTGACGTGTGAAATCCTCGTTTTCCACCAAAGAAACTGGCACCATCCAACAGAACATAATCGCCTTCACCTAGTCCACGAAGAGTCTCCCCATCTGACTCACTGCGGATAGGCTCTTCGTGAAGAAGCTTTGAAGCCATTTCACTTTCTAGTTGCAGCCTTCGATCCATCAAAAAGTTAGAGCGGTAACGGCGGTCCCCAATTGTACACACAATGCTTTCGTCATAGCCCCAATTCACGTTACGGTTCTCCACAGAGGCGTACGCAACCCGCATCAAGTAAATGCCCCAGTTGTGAGCCCTCTTCAAAATTCTAGTAGAGCAATCTACAGCCAAAAACCGTGAATCACATCTTTTAACCTTCTTCAGAGGCTTAATTTTGTTCATGTCAGGTTTAGTAACAATCAACGGTTGCTGCTTAATATCCCGAAAGCCTATTTGGCGCCCCCTATCAACATATACTTTAAGCTTTGTTTTCAATTCAACCAAATCTTCTTGAATCTTACTCATATGCGGCTTTCTCCTCAAACACGAAGAGTCTTACAATCTAGCGCCAAATTAATTATTCTTAAAGTTATTTATTATCTTTCGTGAACCTGATAGTTTGGTATTGAAGTCACAATTCTGTAACGGATTTTATTTGAAGCACATTGTTTACTGAAGAATCCCCGGTCTGCTAGACGAGACAGATAGGTTGACGTAGTACTCAAGCGGATTGGTTCATTAAACTGTTTTTCGTACGCTGCCTGTAACTGTTTTGAAGAAAACCAGCCTACAGGAAAATTTTTTTCTGCAGCCAAACGAACTTTCTCGATCTTAGAAGCTTCAGATGTGGAGCGGGGTGTTTCAGGGTTTACGATTGGCATCCCACCCAAAAGTTCAACCAAATCAAGTAGACGAAGAGCCTTATCTCGCGTAACCTGACCCTCAAAGGTTATTGTGTAACGATCTCCGTTATTGAAAATCTCTATGCGCATTTTTTTGGCGGGCATGCCATGCACCAGTTAGTGTTAACCAAGTAACATTCACAAGTTATAGATATTGTGGTAAACAGTGCCAAGTAAAAAAGCCGAAAATAGTCTTAAAAAATTAAAAGAAGCAAAATTTGCAACGTATTAGGTTCACAGGCTTCACTATAGCCCACGTTCATAAAATAGAAAAAGAGAAACAGATAAACCTAGTTTTCCAGTAGAAACCAAGGGGTTGCCTCTATACGTGTGAAAAGACGTAATCTAGCCTATTTTACAGAATAAACACAGAAAAGGCTGGAATCCACTATTCAACTTCACATGATTTCACAGCAAAGTTAACAAACAAAGAAGACTCTTCGTAAAATAACCTGTATGCCTCAAGAAGATAAAATTTAATTATACAAGTTTTGGTTAAGACTCCGACCCCTTCATTTCCATTGTAACAAAGAAGTTCAATTAGATTTCTTATTTAGCCCCACAATTAAAATTTTGTAGAATTAAATCAAAAATTTTTGACAACTAAGGCTAAATACTGCTACAAAGCATAACATCAATGAGATTCTTTTCGATAATAATAATTACTTCGTAAATTTTGATTCTTTTCTTATCTAAACAGCAGAGAAGCCTTATTTTTTCCACGAGAAACAGAGGGGTGTGAGAGTCTATAAACACGGTTCTACATATACAAACAACCTAAAACCGATTTTACCCACAAAGTCTTGTCTCCCTTTAGTTTTTTGTGCAAATTATCTACTTTTTTTTATGAGAGTTCTTATCTACCGGAACTGCAATCGAAGCAATAATTTCACTACCCCTTAGAGGAGATTAACAGACTGACCAAAATTGATACTCTTGAAGACGTTTTCAACCGTTTTCTGACTAACACTCACATTTTCGAAGACCGAGAAGTATTACGCCATGATTATATCCCCAACAAACTCCCGCACCGCGATGAACAAATCCGTTGTTTAGGTGGAATAGTTGCACC
>CAYVVO010000122.1:0-6455 GCA_964455275.1 uncultured Candidatus Bathyarchaeia archaeon
TTTGCCGTCATCATGGTAGCCGTTGGTTATGAGGCTCACGTTCAGACCAGCCTTTTTGGCGTAGCCGATTATTTCTGGCAGGTCCTTTCGCAGAAGGGGTTCTCCGCCGCTTAATCCTAGATAAGTTGCGCCAAAATCGTAGATTTCGTCTACAACCTGCTTGACTTCTTTGGTTCCGAGGGCGTTAGAGGCTGGGGGGTTTGATGCGAAGCCGCAGTGTAGGCAGCTGCTGGTGCAGGCTTGTGTGCATCTCCAAGGCAGAATGAATAGAGGTCCTTTGTCTCTCAAAATCTTCACCATAAGCATTATTCAAGAGTTTAACGAAGAGATAAAAACGTATTTGATTTTTTCAGATAAAGGCACATGTAACAGCAGTTTGTTCATCTTTTTTTCAACCCAATCATAATTTGCCGCTTAGAATTATGTCTCCTTTTTTTGAGAGGAAGTTTTGTTGTTTTTGTTTTCTAGTTTGTCGAGAACGTGTAAGAGTTCCTTGTTGCTCTTCACGGTTATGGCACCGTTGTTTTTGAGTTCCGTCAGATATTTTGTGGCTTTGCCTTTGGTGAAGTCCCTCTTTTCATCTGGCCCATTTTCGAGGAGGATAATTGGTATTCCCTCTTTCATAGCCTTTTCTGCAGCTTCGAGATTACGCAGGTTGCCGTCACCAAACTGGGTCGGTGTTATCACTATAGCTTTGGCTTTGCTTATCATCTTCAAGTTTGCTGTGTGAGCTTCTTCGGTTATGGGAGAAAAGGGGGCTTCGCTTACTGTTGGAATGTTTAGCAATTGAGCAGCCTCATGATCTGTATCCAGTAAGTTGAGAACACCAGCAGTCACGAAATAGCCTTCATCCTTCAAAAGCTTCATCACGGGGCTACCTGTGCCACATCCGCTAATCAGGTGGATAGAAAGGGTTTTTTGTTTCTGATTTAGGGGTCTTGAAACGGGGATAACATGAAGGAAACCGGTGACAGGATGCCTTTTCACTATAGTGTCAACGTTGAAAACTTTTCTGACGTTTTCGCTGGTGAGGGTCTCATCTGATTTCCCGACAGCAACGATTTTTCCCTCCTTCAAAAGAATTATCGAGTCACAGTATCGGGCAGCTAAGTTGAAGTCATGGAAAACCGCGACTATCAACAGCTTTTTAGTTTCGCATAAATGCTCGATTAAGTCCATTATCTCTAGTTGATTGCTTAAGTCCAAGTGGCTTGTCGGTTCGTCTAGCAAAAGAATTTTCGGTTCTTGAGTTAGGGCACGCGCAATTATCACGCGTTGTTTTTCTCCGCCGCTTAACTCGTTAACTGGTCTGTCAGCGAAACTCCATGTGTTTGTTAACTCCATAACTCTCTTGGCTATGGCTAGGTCTTCTTTGCTTTCCTGCCTGAAACGGT
This sequence comes from uncultured Candidatus Bathyarchaeia archaeon, assembly GCA_964455275.1. Taxonomy (GTDB): domain Archaea; phylum Thermoproteota; class Bathyarchaeia; order Bathyarchaeales; family Bathyarchaeaceae; genus Bathyarchaeum. Next base: position 1,395 of record CAYVVO010000122.1, read on the forward strand.
CTATGTAGGGGTTTCGTCCCATGAGGACAATGTCTAATGTTGTGAAGTCAAAGGTTGAGATGCTCTCTTGAGGCACCACAGCTACGGTTCTTGCTACCTCCCTGTTTTCTATGTCGTAAATGTTTTTGTCATCTAAGAAAATCGTCCCTGCTCTGGGCTTTAAGGTTCTGCTAATTGCCCTCAGAGCAGTTGTTTTTCCTGATCCGTTTGGACCTAGAATGCCTAAAAATTCGCCTTCTGTAACTGAAAAATTGATGTTATCCAATGCTTTGGTTGACCCATAGTAGCAGTCTATGCCGCTGATTCTCAGGTTGACCAATTTTCCATCCTTACCTTATTACTGAACGTTTTTTCCTACGTATTAAGTATATGAAGAAGGGCGCGCCTAGGAGAGAAGTAATTATGCCAACTGGTAACTCTATTGGTCTAACGACGGTGCGTGCTGCTGTGTCACACAAAATCAAAACTATTGCTCCCGTTAATGCAGACGATGGTATCAAAATTCGGTGATCTGGACCCACCAAGATTCTCGCTATATGTGGAATAATCAACCCGATAAAACCAATTATGCCACTAATTGAAACTGCCGCCGCTGTTATTAACGTTGCACAGGTAAGCAAAATTTTTTTCAGCCTTTCGGTATTCACTCCAAGATGATGAGCCTGTTCTTCACCAAGCAGCATTATGTTTAGGTCTCTGGCAAAAACATAGATCAGGGCTACGCCAACAACCACGAAGGGTAAGGCTATTTTTACGTAATTCCAGTTACATGAAACAAGGCTGCCAAATATCCACGCCATTATGGCATGTACTGCCTCACCGCTAAGCAATCTGATGATTGACATAATAGCCAATAGAAAACTGTTGATAGCTATTCCAACGAGCAACAATGTTAACATCGGCACTCCTTCTCCTGTCTTTGAAATAGTGTAAACCAAGAAAACCGTGGCAGTAGCAAAAACGAATGCCAGAAGAGGGATTGAATATAACACTCCAAAAAACGATAAACCGATTCCAAAAGCGATGGCAAGTGAGGCTCCCACGCTTGCTCCAGCAGAAATGCCTATTACGTATGGATCGGCCATTGGATTCCTAAATAACCCCTGTAAAACAACGCCAGCTACTGCAAGAGCTACTCCAACAATTGCCGCAGCCAAAACACGAGGCAATCTCACTTGAATTATGACAACTTCCTCGATGGATGAGGACTCGCTTGTAACTAAATCACCTATGAAAGGTATCTTATCGATTACTATCTTATAGGCGTCAATAGGCGAAATTTGCATTGGACCAACTGTTATGGCAAACGTCATTGTAAGTATTAGCGCCAGAATTAGAATGACGACAATAAGTTTCCATCTGGCAAACCGCTTGAAATACGCGCTTTCAGCTTCAATTGAACTCATAGGGTTCACCACCTCTCCTTTATCGTCTGACAATGGGTTACCTTACTTAATTTATGGATATATGCTGGCGACTTTATTTTCATGATGCACTGTCGCGCAGTGGAGATAGTGAACACACCACAAATACTTTTGGGCTGCATGTGCTGCTCTAATCACTTCCTCGGGAGAGGGGGCTCGCCATGTCGCCTGATGGGAAGGAAGAAACCCGTCGACTCTGTACGGTATCGCCGGGTTGATGCTTGCAATGAATTCAGCTATTCTCTCAATTTCGTTTTGCTCGACCAACCCTGGGATTAACGTGGTTTCTGCAATAGGTCTGATTCGACTTTCGCTGAGAAGCCTGAAATGTTTCAAAACTGACTTGTTAGTGTATCCTGTGTAAAGTCGATGAATACTGTCGTCATATGCCTTGATGCTCATGCGAATAGCTGAGAGCCCTGCCTCCTCCAGTTCTTCTATTAATTCTCCGTTTAAGCGATGACCGTTGGTCGTTACGAGAGTTTTAATGCCGAGACTGGTGAGCAAAGAGACTACGTTTGGCAACTCCTCATCGACAGTGCACTCTTCTCCACCCAAAACAGCTTGTTTTACATCAAGCCCTTTAACGATGGTCTCAAACTCGCTCAACGATAACAGTTCAACGTCTTTGGTTGCTGAAAAATGGCTGCGAACATCGTCAGCAAGATGGTAGTCCCACTTCGTGTCCTTTATGAAACAACCTTTGCACTGGAAGTCGCATCCTCTAAAAAGGACGTATATGGAGTTGCTGCTACTGTAATGTGTAATGTTGTAGATGTTCGTCATTACCGCTTAGTCCTCTGCAATCAGCTGAACAGTTCCGGATGAATTATTTCAGCAAGCGCCTCCAATCCATCAATCAGTCTGGGCACTCCTAAAACTATAGTGGGTTCCGAGACTTCATATATTTGATCATTTTTCACAGCGGTAATCTCGTTCCAACCCGGCCGCGCTCTAATCACTTCTGGTGTAAGCCCACAATTATCTGCCATGGCACCCCTCGAGATTATTATAATCTCTGGATTCGCTTGAAGTATCTCCTCTGAAGATGTTGATATGTGTCCGCCTGAGACCCCAGAAAACACGTTTGTTCCACCAGCCATAGAGATCAACTCGTCAACATACGAGTCTGACCCGAAAGTCCAGTAGCCTCCATTGAAGAACATTTCAATGTAGACAGGTATTTTAGGTGAGTCTTTTACTTTGTCAGCGATTTCCTGGGCTCTTTCCTGCATGTCTGTTACAATTGCTTCCGCCTCGTCTGTTTGACCCGTGATTTCTCCAACCAAAGAAATGTCTGCAAGTACTCCGTCAAACCTTTCTGGGTATAAAACCATGATAGGTTGACCTTGTCCCTCCAAGTTTTCTACAACTACCCTCTGCACTCCGCCTGTTGCTACAATCAAATCAGGCTCTAAGCTAACAACCAACTCTATGTTAATTTCAGCGAAGGATCCTACAGTTGTTAAGGTACCCGCCTCAACCCTTTCTAGAACCTCTGCAGGATAGTCAGAATATTCGTCCACACCAACGATTTTGTCTCCCAGTCCCAACGCGTAAAGTATTTCCGTACAACTAGCCGCCGTTGACACTATTCTCTCCGGAGGATAATTGGTTATCGTAACGTTTCTTCCAACGTCGTCTATAATGCTTATCGCACCAGGGGGTGCTTCCTCAGGTTTGTAAAGTTGTGAAAAAGCAATAACTGCCGTGACTCCAACTATTATCAGTATTATGACAGCAACGATTGTTTTCCTTGATATCATTTTCGCTCTCCCCGTTTGTTGGTTAGATTGTCGCGTTCGCGCGTCAAGATATGTTCTATATTTTTTACCATTGTTTTCACATCTATCAGGATGGATAATCCATCCAAACGCCTATATAAAACTTCCTACAAAAACACGAAACACCGAACCAGAAAGAATTCACAGGTTCTAAGGCAGATTATACAAAACTTTACACAATTGACACATTAAGATAAGCCATGCCTTTCGCAGACTTCCTCTCCACAGACTTTACCTTGAACGGTTTTGCGTAGAGGGGGCACTCAAGAACCAGCGTATGAAACTCCCCGTTTTCGCCCAAAGGGTCAACACTTCCAATCTTCGACAGAAAGCTGGCGCTCGTCTCTTTACTGATGGTATATCCCAGCCACTCTTCCCCCAGATATTTCAGGTTTACACCCGTAATCAAAGCCTTGAATCCTAAACTGAAGATTTCATCGAAAACCTCTGACGTGTCTCTCCTGTATAGGGGCTCAAGCAACTCCAAACCAACCTTACTGCAGACGTCTTTAAGACCCTTCACATGCGCCTCAACAAAAATGTCGCCAGCCACCAAAGCATCAACCTCAAGGCTTTTGAGCGCCTCAACGAATGCTCCCTTCATCTTAAAATCAACTATTGTCAAATGTCTCCCCATGGATTTCGCCAATATCTTCAGAGCTTCCATGTTTTCGGCATGAGGAGAGGGCCAAGGAAGATTCGGAATCAAAGTTAACAGCTGCTCAACCTCGACACCCCTTTTTTCGACGAGATATACGGCGTAGAGGGAATCTTTGCCGCCAGAAAAAAGACCAACAGCCTTCATGAACAAAGCATCCTCCTTAGACTCCAACCAACACTGCAGAGTTATTTAAGAACTTGGGTGAATCTGTTTCTTCATCAAAATTCTGTTAAAGTCTTTTGACCGTGTGATCGTGTTAAGTGTGTTGGTCTTTTGGATTGTTTGTCTATTTTACTGTCACGGATTTAGCCAAGTTTCGGGGCTGGTCCGGGTCGCATCCTTGCTCAAGTGCCATGTAGTATGCAAAGAGTTGCAAAGGAACGACAAAAGGTATCGGAGTCAAGATTTCAGGCAACTCTGTTTCTATCTCTATGTAATCGTCAGCCAACTTTTTTATCTCCTCGTCCCCCTTCTCAACTATCACGATTATGGAGGCGCCGCGAGCCTTCATCTCCATAATGTTCCCGATGATGCTTTTATGCGTGGAGTCCTTGGGGCATATGAAAACCACAGGGAATCCGTCCTCGATTAAACTGATGGGACCGTGCTTGCTTTCTCCTGCAGGATAAGCTAATGAAGGAATGTATGATATCTCCATGAGTTTCAGTTTACCCTCAAGGGCGACAGCCGAGCTTATTCCCCTTCCCAAAAAGAAGAAGACTTGCTTGCCACGGTACTTCTTCGCTAACTGTTTCACCTTTTCTTCTTTACCCTGGATAGTGCGCTCAACGATGTCAGGTATCTGCTCAAGATTCTCCTCAATGTCCTCAATTTCCACATGAGAAATCTTTCCCCTCTTCTTGGCAAGCCTTACGGCGAGCTGAGAGAGCACAGAGAGCTGAGAGGTGAAGGTTTTCGTAGCTGCGACTCCTATCTCTGGACCTGACTGCTGACATATGTAGACCCGAGCAACCCGGGTCAGGGTGGAGCCGACAACGTTTGTGAGTCCCATAACTGTAGCGGCGCGTAGCCTAGCGCTTTCAACTGCTTCTAACGTGTCGGCGGTCTCTCCGGACTGGCTGATGACTAGAAGGGTGCTGTCGATGTTCACTGATTTCCCATGTTGTTCAACGAACTCTGAGGCTATGACAGGATGGGTTGCCAAGAAAGACAGCTTGGAGAACATGTAGGA
>CAYVVO010000123.1:0-1521 GCA_964455275.1 uncultured Candidatus Bathyarchaeia archaeon
TCGCTGTTCATTCGAAAGTCGATTCTCGCAAAATCTTTAGCCTCCAACGCATACCAGATGTCCACTGAAAGCCGCTCAAGCATGTTCTTCAGTTTTTCTGGGATTTGCGCGGGACAAATGTAGTGGTCCAGAGAGTCTAGGACCGTTTTTGCTCGTTGCCCATATACGCCACCCACTTCAGGGAACTTGGAGAAATCGATTTCCAGAATCGAAAGAACCTCCGGGTCTTGCCCCGGTCGTCCGATTAGTCCGGTGCTGAATTCTCTGCCCTCAATGAACTGTTCAACCAGTATCGGCTGCTGATATTCCTGTATCATCTGCTTTAGTTTTGTGTGCAGTTGCGTTTTGTCTTGTACCAGGTTCTCTTCTGTGATTCCTATCGAGGAGCCTTCTTCGTTAGGCTTCAGGATGTATGGGAAGCCTTCGCTGATTTTCTCTGCCTCTTCAAGGTTTTTGCATACACAGAATTTTGGTGTCGAGATGCCATGATGAGAAAGAACTTTTTTTGTCCATGCCTTGTTTAGGCAAACTGCGGTGGTCAGCACGTTGGAGCCAACGTAGGGTATGTCAAGCGTTTCAAGTATGGCGGGCACATGCGATTCGCGGCTGTCTCCTCTCAGCCCCTCTGCCCTGTTAAAGACAAGGTCTGGCTTTGCCTTTTTGATGTTTTCAGCAAAGTTTTCGTCAGCTTCAACAAAGACGTACTCGTGTCCAGTGGCGTCGATGCCGTGTTTTATGAGTTCGATAGTGTGAGGCGGATCGTACTCGACCTCGAATTCGGTTTCTGCGTGGCGAGTATTCAGAACTAACGCTATTCGCATAAATGATTATCCCGCCTGAAGAATGAATCCAACATAATTAAACTCCCAGTTCTTTGAGTTTGTTCTGTTAAATCTGGAATGAAGCCAGTTCCTCTTTATAAATTGAATTCACCCGGCTCCTCAATTCTTTAGGCACCGATATCGAAGTGTGTAACGTGCAGAACGTTTTATGCAGCTCCTCTTCCCTGTCTTTTGCCTCCTGAATTAGTGGGCTTGCCTTAAACTCCTCAATCAATCCTCCCTCTGCGCCCCTCTTGGCTGCAAGATAGAACGCAAAAAGCTGTTCGTCCCTGCCCACCTTAGTGTGAGCGTACGTCATCATGATCGATTTTCCGCCGAACAAGGTGAAGAATCGCTTGTATTTTCGCTCTAACATGTTTTCCCTTAACCCAATCATCTCTGGGTCAACTCCGCTTCCAACGCACATCAAATACATCTTAGCGCAAATCGAACAGTTGTGGCACCAGTGATAGTTTCGTCCCGCCTCTGTTTCGGTGAAGCAGCTCATCTGATACTTCGCAAGCTGTGGATAACGATGCACCAGAATGTACTGGATCATCATGTCCATAAGCGGCTCAATCAAGCTTCCAGTACGAACCGAGCGCCCCGAAAACGTCTGCGTGATCTGGTCAATATGCACAGTCCAGCGGTGAGACTGATCGTAGCAGGGATGAACTGTCCATCTGCCCTCAGAGTCCAT
>CAYVVO010000124.1:0-2201 GCA_964455275.1 uncultured Candidatus Bathyarchaeia archaeon
GTCAACTTCTGGAAGAGCATACTTTGGAATCATGTGACCGAATGCCCATCGAGTGCTCAGAGCCAGTTTCGTGAACTTTTTGTTGTAGTGGGGTCCACCGATTCCCAGCGCCACAGAACAGCCTGAACATTCAGAAACAGCAGCTACAGCCGCATCTGCAACAACCTCAGCAGCCTTAACGTCCTTCCATTGTTTCGGCGAGCTTCCCAGTTCCGCGAACATGGCTGGCACATCCAGGGATGGACCGTGGTGGGTGCACTCGTAGGAAACTTCGTAGTCGAGTTTTCTTTCGTCTTTCAGTTTCGCCATTTCTGAGAGCGCATTTTTCATGGCTGCGGCGGGGGAGATGGAGACTTTGCGTGGTTTGCCGCCGAATTTTGCTTCTGCGAGGTTGCCGGGGGGGTGTACAGATAGTGTGGGGATTCCGCTGGCGCTGCTGTGTCGGGACAGGAAGATGAGCAGGTTGGGGTTGAAGAGGTCGCCTAGGAATTGGGTGTCCACTATGTCTGTGTTGACGAAAAGCAGTTTAGTTTCCTTGTTATGCAGCGTTTTTGTGTACACTGGGTTGTTGTGGAAGGTTTCTGAGAGTTTTTCGAAGTTGTGGTGGTCTATAAGTTGCTTGGCGATGTTCATTCCAGCTGTGTCTTCTGTTGAGGCTACGAACAGATTCAATGTTGTCTTCGTCCCTGAACGTTTATTGTATGTGATTGGAAGATTAAGGTTTTCATGGAAGAGAAACATGTTTGAGAACAAATATGTTGTGAACAGACTGGGCTTCATCGAGCAGCTGCTTTGGAGTATAAGTTATTGAGATTGTCTATAGACTAGTTACAGAGAAAAGTATCATGGCTGTTTATATGAAAGAGCAGGTTCGGGTATAGGATGTGCGCCTAGGAGAGGGATTGGAGAGATTGAAGAAGATTAGGATAAAACGGTATCCCCCTCGAAACTTTCCATCAAAGTCTCTGTGGGAGATAATAGCTGTTCCACCTCATTCTGAGAATGACGCCGAGTTTATGATGCTGTATAGAGCGAACCCTAAACATCCCGCGGTTATAGAGAAGATGACAGAGGTTGTGGAGTTCGAAGTTAACGATAAAGCATTCAAGGAACTGCTTTGGCTATTCAAAAAATATGAAGTGCCCTGTAGACCAACCGAAGAAGGGGTAGAGGTTAAGCATATAAAAACCAAATCCAAGTTCATCAACGACAAGAACCGCTGAAACCCCACAAGTTTTAGGAAAAACAAACCGGTCTACATGAATCGCTCAAGCTTCGTTAATCCAATGATCTCGTCGAAGTCCAGCCCCAAGGCATCAAGAATCTGATCGAAAGTTGAGCGCAGATACGCCACATACTTGTCCACATCTACCTCGCTGTTGGAGGCTATTTGCACTGGCTTAACGCGGGGCTCATTCATAACTTTGACAAAACTTATCAGGTCTCCAGCCTTCATCTCGTAGCCCATCTTCTGCAGTATCAGAGCCGCTTTCACATGCTGGGGAGTAGTTTTTGTGTAAGCATTCGGAGGTTTTCCGAGAACAACATGGAAAGCAAGCTCCTCGGGGTTTTCTCCCCAGCGTCGCTGCTTCAACCGCAAGTAGCGGTCTTTAACGATCTGCTTGATTTCTTTCTTGGCTTCTTGGAATTCTGTGGGCGACTGCACCTGCTCCAGCCGATCTTCCAGCGCGTAGAAAGCCTTTTTGATGTATGGTGGAATGTGCCGTTTCTTTCCGGTCATTCCCTTGACGTCAACGCCGCCGCCCTTCAGGATTCCAAGATAGTTCTTTTTGCGGCTGCTGAAGACCGCATATCGATACCATTTTTCCACTTCCAGCTCCATTCCCATCGTCTTCTTGGACCACTCCTCCATGATTTCTACCTGTTCAGGAGAGGGGTTCTTCAGGAAGAGGCTGTCCGTGTCCCCGTACAGAACTTCAATATCTAACGATTTGGCTTTCTCTATAGTCTGTGTTATAACGTGTCGTCCGATGGCGGCTGTAGCCTCAGCAACTGGCGGACAGTACAAACCGAAGGCGGGGGAGCCGAAGACGCCGTAGCTTGCGTTTAATATGACTTTGAGGGCGCTTGGGATTACATTGTACCAGCTCCGCAAATCCTTGGGCAAAGTCTTGTCTTTGGATTTAGGCTTGTACCATTTGACTCTGAGGTCTCTGAGGGAGCCAATCAGCAGGCTTTCA
>CAYVVO010000125.1:0-6625 GCA_964455275.1 uncultured Candidatus Bathyarchaeia archaeon
GAAATGAAAGCCCGCATAGAAAAAATCATGCCCGAAATCTTCGAAAAATACGCTGGACCAGACGAACTGTGGATATTCGCAGGCGCCAGCGACGAAAAACTCGCCGAATACCAGAAACTAATAAAAACCAAACCCAAAGCAGGCGCAAGATTCGTTTACAACAAACCAGAAGCAGACATCAAAACCGTCACAGTAGACCCCAAAGCCCGGTACGAAGCCTACATCGACCACATACTCAACCAAGTCTATCTGGGCGGACAAACCCCACTGCCAAAACTGTTCACCACCCCAGGCTTCACAGAAGCATCCGCCAGAGCAGCCCTAGAAATCGCGGAAAGAAAAGTCATGGCACTGCAACGCTTCATAAAACGAACATGCGAACGGGAAATCTTCAACCCAATAATACGGCAGGCAGGACTCGACCCAGCGAAGGCAAACTGCAGACTAAACTGGGGCACAGAAAAACCTGAAGTCAAACTCGCTGACCTCATCAAACTAGCCGAGATAAGCGCCACATCCGAAACCCCATATGTGAGACCGGAAGAGGTGCGGAAAAACCTGGTCAAAGCAGGTTTCGAGCTGTGGGAAAACAAACCGTGACGGGAGGTGATGTCATGGGATTAGAATTCAAACCAAAACTCTCTGCCATCCTCGCAGTCGTCCACGGCGCCTCCATTGCCCTATCATACATTATCACTCAGGGAAACGTTACAGCCATGGTCCTGTGGTTCGCAGTATCCACCGGAGTAACGGCTGGACTCAGCTACTACGCAGACCAAGAGAAAACGGAAAACCAGACCTAGCATCCGACCCACACAAACAATAACAATTTCTGTCGATGTGATATTTGGGATTCAATTTTCTAGAGGTTTTTTCTGTAAAAAACCTTCAGAAGCCATTTAAACGCTTCATCCTTAACTGATGAAACTAAAGGAGGATTCATAGTGCCTGCTGAGACTATTCTGCGGTTACTGGAGAACGGAAAATGGCATTACCTAAAGGACATAGAAAAGGAAACTCAACTAGACAGCGTCAAGGTTGAGAGCGTCACAGAATTTCTGGCAAGCTATAACTTCATCGAACTGGATGAAACAAAACAAAAAGTGAAACTTGATCCGCACACGAACAGGTTTCTAAAAAGAATTCGGCAACTACAAAACGAAGAGAATCGGTAACTCTTCTTCCATCAAGCGATCCTTTTTAATTGAATTGCCTCACCGTCTCTGCATTCGAAAATTTAGTATTCTGCTTTCTTATTCAACCTGATTTCTGATGCACACACATTTTCCTCAGATTCTTATTGCCGCAATAGATACAGGTGAGGGCTTTCTTTGTTCAACCTAAGGATATTGTCTATGGTGCTTCTATCTGGGTTCACAAACAGTCGTTTAGTCATCAGTTCATATGCTCGCAAAACTGACATTAACCCGAGTCTTTTTATGAACGGGGCTAAACCGTCAAGTTCACGGCTTAACATTACAGCCCTAAACCCTGATTCTTCCCAATAATTAAGAAGTTTCATCGAATCCTCATAACCCATAACTGGTCTGTGAAACTCGAGAGAGATGGCTTTGATTTCTTCAGGTAGATTATAGCCTATAACCCCTTCATACCCTTCAATATCCATTCTAAGAAGTACCCTGCATCCATTAATGCCTACTTTGTCTATAATTGTTTGAAGGGTTAAAGCTTGAACTGTAACTTCATCTACAATTGACGTTTTGGCACCTTCCAAGTACTTCTTATCCGGAATTATTGTAGCGAGATTCCTTTGAGTGGGAATAAACAGGGTCTCTTCTCTGTTGTCAACTGAAACAGCCACGTTTAACTCACTAACATTTGGATATCTCTCCATATTCTTATGCAAAAATCCGAAAGTTTCAGGGATAGGTTCAATAACAATAACCTTTTTGGCTCCACTTTCCAATTCGACAATTGGAAAATATCCGATATTGGAACCTACATCAAGAATAACATCAAAGTCTTCTTTCTTTATGAACTGTGAAAGAAGATAACAATTAAGGGGCTCCCTAAATCCGTAAGCCAAAAGCTGGGCGCTCAACCCTTCATCATTGGGATTAAGATGTATCATACTTTTGTTGTTAGAAACGCCTATCGCTTTGAGATCAAGCCTTTTTTTGATTTCCAAGGCACCAAGTTTTTTCAAAGTTTTCCGTGTCTTCAAAACTTTCCGATTGTAGAAAAAATTTAGCATTACCAAAACACCTTACCCTTTTCTGTGTCCTACCCATTATAGATAACTAATAAATAAGCATTAAAAGCCGATTTTATCCATGAGTCTTTTGATTTCCAATTGTTTGCTTGGGTTTTTGGTAAAGAACTAAATGAATTTGCTTCGTCAAGAGCGTAGTTATTATAAAGTCTTGTAGCCTCTTCGTATAAATTGCAATCGAGTTTTCAGCTGATAACTTTTGCTTCTGACGTTTCCGAGCTTGGGAAAAGATTAATTCACAAAGAATTAAAGTGTTTCAGGTTCCGTTTTATATTTCTTTCAACCTTTTTGTTAACGCATTCAAACTATTGATTGTTTTTTCTTTCAACTTTTCTCTGGCATAAGTCAAATCACGTTCACTAAAAACTTCAGATAAAGCATTTAGTATGCTCTCTTGGCTCTTCCAATTATAAAAAATTGCGTAGTCATCAAACATGTTTCTTAGTGTTTTTGTTTCGGACAGGAGCAATGGCTTTTGGAACGCAACCGCTTCCCATGCACTCATCATTAACGTATACTCGTCTTTGGTTCCAGTGATTACGCCAAAAGAATTAGCTAACAGTTTCTCGTAATCCTGGCGATTCAGAAATCCCGTGAATTCTACATGAGATGAAGAAAAACGTAACAGTGAGGGATTTCTGTAAAAATTTCCTGTCACAAACACTTTTATTTTCTTGTATTTGTTCACTGCCCTTAGAACTTCAGCTAATGGTTCATCAGGAGAAAAAGACGCGGGGAAAACCATGTATCTATCATTAGATGACGTTTGTTCAGTTGATTGGATAAACATCCAAGGATCATAAACTACCTCGGTTTTTTCTATAAGTGAAGGATGTAAAATGTCCAGTATTTCATCGTTATGGACAATCACTAGGTCGGCATAATTAAGTAACTTGTTGAAGGAATTGTTGAGAATCAACCCTTTTAATGTGTGACCGTAAACAAATCCAGTGTGTACATCCACAACTATTTTACAATTGAAGCTTTTCTTTAACAAAATACCCTCCAACAGTAATGGTCCCTGTGGCAATTGCAGAATTAACGTTGCAGGTCTTTCCTTTAGGTACCTCAGAAATGTATTATAAAATCCTTCAATGTATAATGGGTCGGTTTTGAAAAACCACAATTCTGTATTGGGGACACCCTTACTTAACAACACAGACCTAGGGGCCAATTTACGCCATGCAACAAGTACATTCAGGTCTTTTTTGCCTCCGAAACATCCTTCAGGACAGCTAAAATGTATTCGATGTCTTTTCTGTCAACCAGAGGGTGAACAGGCAAACTTAAGACCCGTCTGCAAGCTTCCTCAGTGTTGGGACATTTTGTATCTTTGTATCCTAACTTCAGATAGAGCGGTTGTCTATAGATGGGGATGGGATAGTGAACAGCAACTCCGACGCCCTTCTCAGTTAGACGGTCCGCAAGTTCGTCCCTGTCTCTGGAGTAGTTCTCTTCCACTCTCAATACATATTGGTGGAAGACGGGTTTCACGTCCTTATCTACGTAGGGCACAGTTAAACCGTGGAACCTGCGGATTCCCTGCGTCAAAAGCTGTGCATTCTCTCGTCTCTTAGCGTTGAATTTGTCAAGTTTCTTGAGTTGGATTGATCCGATGGCAGCGCATAATTCGGTTATGCGGTAGTTGTAGCCCAAGGTGGCATGGTGATACTTCTGGCTTTGCCCATGATTTATGAGTAACCTAGTGTTCCTCGCCAGTTCCGCGTCGCTCGTGGTGATCATTCCGCCCTCGCCCGCTGTCATGTTCTTTGTGGCGTAGAAACTGAAGCAGCCCATGTCTCCTATGCTTCCGGCTTTCTGTCCCCGGTATTCTGCGCCGTGGGCTTGGGCAGCATCCTCCACCAAAGCGATTCCTTTGTCTTCGGCGATTTCCTTCAGGGCGTCCATGTTGGCGGGTTGACCGAACATGTGGACGGGTATTAATGCCTTGGTTTTTGCTGTTATCTTCTCGGCTACATCTTCGGGGTCAATGTTGAATGTTCTAGGGTCTATGTCAGCGAATACAGGTTTTGCGTTCTGAAACAGTATGCAGTTTCCGGAGGCTATGAAAGAAAAGGCTGAGGTTATCACCTCGTCGCCGGCACCTAAGTTGAGGGCCTTAAGCGCCACATCTAAGGCTATGGTTCCGTTGGTCACGGCAACAGCGTGTTCTACTCCGATGTATTCGGCAAACTCTTTTTCGAACTGTTTTGTTCGCGGTCCCGAGGCTAGGATACCTGATTCCAGAACCTCCTTCACCGCAGTTTCTTCTTCTTTTCCAAAGTCCGGTTTTGCAATCGGAATCTTCCGGTTCAACAGTCTTTCACTCCACCTTTTTCAGTCGGGCATAATCTTCCGCGGCTATCGTGTATTCTTTGTTACAGAACTGGCACTTCATCAAAACATAGGTTTCCTTTTTCTCTTCGACCTCAAGTTTTCTGCCGCATCTGCAAACGAATCCTCTGATTCTAGCCGGGTTCCCGTAAGCTAAAGCGTGGGGCGGCATGTCCTCTGTGACTACGCTGCCTGCGCCTATCAAAGCGTATTCTCCTATGGCGACGCCGCAACGTACTACTGTTCTTGCTCCGATTGAGGCTCCCTCTTTCACGAGTGTCGGATGGATTTTCCAGTCTGCGCTGAAGCTTCTTGGATATGGGTCGTTTGTGAAGGTGACGTGAGGACCAACAAAAACTTTGTCTTGGATTGTTACTCCCTGATAGACGGTTGCCCTGTTCTCAATCTTTACGTTGTTTCCGATTTTCACGCCTCTGCCAACATAAACGTAGTCGGCGAGAACACATTCATTGCCTATTTCAGCGTTTTCTCTGACGTGCACAAAATTCCAGACGCGTGTGCCCTCTCCGATGACCGCCGTTTTGTCGACAACCGATGTGGTGGGAACTGTAATCTTGCTCACGAAATTCCCTCATTTCATACTGACCATGCAGGTAAATAACAGTTATCTTGTTTGTCCAGAACATAATAAACCAGAGCAGAAGACAAGGAAACCGCCCCTCTTTCTCGCACCATAAGACAGCCAAAAAGTTTGTTGCTCAAATCTTTCCTAAGCATATTAGGAGACTAATAACAGAAGAATGTTGAAAACAGCCTTTTTTCTGTTTTTCCAAGCAGAAGAATCAGTTAACTAGCCAGAATTGGATTTTTTTGCTTAGTCAATTTTTCTTGACTAACCCAACAACAGTTCTAGTCAAACTTTCTTGACAAAAACCCTTTTTTGTCAATTAGCGAAGGCATTAGTGTTGAATACGGTAGGTGATTGAAAGTGAAGCAGGTATTGGTGCATACAATCAATTTAATAGAGCTGGAAGGGAAAGGCGATTTTTTGTGTCCTTGCTGTGGGACAAAGATTTCGCCTAACGATGAAACAGAAGAGGATTACTCTATTTTAGAGCCAAAAGTCAGAAACAATACATTAGAGAGCCTACTGATTCGATGCAACAAGTGCTCAAACAAAATTCTGCTTACCGGATTTTCTGTTCTAGAAACCATTTAGGACACTTTTGAACAGAGCCTTAACAATCCATCATGTTTCGTATTTATGCCCTTTGAACACAGGACCTAAAATACCTTCAAATGAAAAAATTGGCTTGGGGCTAAAATTTAACATGTTTCCCCCAAGGTTAAGACCTAAAACAATTATCTGATAGAAATAATTAAAGGGTTTTTGCCAAGAAAACTTGACCAAAATCAATTATTGTCTTGTCAAGAAATCTTGACTAACGCTGAGTTGCTTTAGTCAAGAAACCTTGATAAAAACGCTTTTACAGCAAAAAATCCCAGTATTAAGCAGGGAAAGAGTTGGTTCTCTTAAAAAGAACAACATTAACAAAAGCACTAGTTCTGGCACTCTTGTTCTCAACAGTAGCTGGAGCAGTATTCGTCAATCTCGCAACGGCGAATCCTGCACCACTTTTTGCTTTCTCCAACGAACCCAAAACCACTCCGCCTACGATAGTTGTGCATTCACCAGTTCAAAACCAGAATTACAATTCGACTAACGTGTGGCTGAACTTCACCATAGTCAAGCCAGAATCATGGTTTGCCATTGATGTAGGCAGTCATGCAGACCATTCACCATTAACAGAAACTTTTGTGAACATATCATCTGTTTACTTCACCGTAGACGGCGGTGAACGCCAAAACATTCCAGTGCATGACATAGATTCGCTCTTTGACGCAGAACCAATATTCAATCTGAACTTCTCAACCATGCTTCCATTAACAGCTGGAGCACACACTGTTAAGGTAGGTCTTGAAGCGGACAGCTACTATGTGGTTAGTTACAGCTATAATTTTTCTGAAGCCCTTTCAAGTGTTAAATTAGATGCAGAATCATACACAGTCCATTTAACCGTAGCTGATTCTTCAGAC
>CAYVVO010000126.1:0-1044 GCA_964455275.1 uncultured Candidatus Bathyarchaeia archaeon
GAAGACAGGGTAAGCAGGATGGAATCTATGGTGGAGATAGCGGCGGCGGTGATGCCAATCATTACCACTATAGCCAGGCCGGTAGGTATCATGGTCAGAGACAGCAGCTTCGGCGTGGCCAGGTCGGCGTTCTCCAGTCCGGGCACCAGCAGGGTGGCGCTAAAACCCCATAACACCGATATCAGGGTATAGATAAAGCCGAAGATGAGGAAACCGCCCAGCATCTGCTTCATGGCGGTAACCGACTTGGGAATAAAGAGCCGCTGGCTCACCTGAGGATTGGATATTAAGAAGAAGAGCCAGGGCAGAGCCAGGCCGATAAACATGTTGATGTTCCAGGCCCCGCCGGCGGTGGGCACGGTCAGCAGCCCCGGTGACGCCGCCTCCAGTTTACTGAAAAAGGAGCCGAAGCCGCCCAGCGCCGCCACCACCACCCCCAGCACCACCGCCGAGGTGACAATCATAATCAGCGCCTGGAAGGAGTCGGTCCAGGCTACCGAGCGCAGGCCGGCAATGCTCGACCAGGCGATAGCACAAACCACGGCGATGATAATACCGGCCACCACCGGGATTGCCCCCCCGCTGATGCCGTTCATCAGG
Source organism: uncultured Candidatus Bathyarchaeia archaeon (assembly GCA_964455275.1). GTDB lineage: Archaea > Thermoproteota > Bathyarchaeia > Bathyarchaeales > Bathyarchaeaceae > Bathyarchaeum. The sequence goes on from CAYVVO010000126.1 coordinate 601, forward strand.
TAGCCCACGCCCATCAGCTGCACGGCGCCGTAAGGGACCAGAAAGACGAGGGCTAATATGGCGGTGGTCGCCCCCACCCCCTTATTCTGGTAGCGGTCGCTCAGTAGCTCCATCGGCGATACGTAGCCGTATTTCTTACCCACCAGCCAGAAGCGGGGCAGGAAGAAGACCATCATAAACATGCCGCAGAGATAGGTAAGCTCAAAGCCCAGAGCGCCGACGCCGGTGAAATAGGTCAGACCAACCAGCCCCACCATCATAAAGGCGCTGTAGGTGGTGGCGCTGTAGCTCAGCGCCGAAACGAAGCCGCCAACCCTGCGGTTGGCCAGGAAGAACTCGCTCACCCCCACCCCCAACCGCCGCCGCGCCATCAGGGCAATGCCCAGCCCCGCGGCGATATAGACGGCAATGCCGAACCAGACCCAGAAGGTAGCGCTCATTCCT
>CAYVVO010000127.1:0-2577 GCA_964455275.1 uncultured Candidatus Bathyarchaeia archaeon
ATACATTTTTGCAGATTGGTTATTTGTTCACTCTTTTGGAAAAATCTATAAAGCGAATTTAATCAAATAGTCATTAATAGGGGAAAATCGGGAAATGAAGATTAATGAAATATTGAATCAAGAAGTTTATGTTGAAGGCGAGAAAATTGGGCAAGTCAAAGATGTTTATATAGATGCCGAGAAGTGGGAAGTGACGCATTTTGAGATACAGTTGACGAAGGAGGCAGCCCGCGAAATACTTGGTGCAAAAGTGTCAATTCGGAATTCACTGGCTATTTCAGCCTTAGGAAAAGAAAGCGAGTGGCGCACTGACAAGGGAATAAAAGTAATGGTCTCAAAAGCACAACTTCACATCTACCTAAGACCGCCTGAATAAATAAGAACAAAAAACAGTGGAAACACGGGATAACGAAGAACACACAAAAGCCAGCTAAACAATTAGCTGGTTCACAGACATTTCTACACTTTTGAGTTACGCTTTTTGCCGCTTCACATGGTCTTCGATAGCCTTTATTACGCCTTCGCCCTTCTCTTCGATTGCTTCGTGGCTCTGACCAATACTGTGCGGCGTGGCAATCACCCGTTCACTCTTAATCAGACTGTTTGCCGGTTCATCTTCGAAGGGCGTTTTAGTAGAGAAAACATCTAAGGCGGCATTCACTTTTCCAGCTCTTACCGCATCCAGCAATGCCTTTTCATTTATGACGCCTCCTCTTGCCGTGTTCACAATAAACGCGTCATCCTTCATCTTGGAGATTTCTTCTTTTCCAATCATATCTCTAGTTGCTTCAGTCAAGGGGCAGTTGACGGTTATGAAATCGGATGCTCTCAGGAGCTCATCCAAGGAAACTAGGGTAACATCTTCATCTTGAATGCAGGGGTCAGAAACAACAACTTTCATGCCCAGAGCGGAGCCTAGCCTAGCAACTTCCCGTCCTATTTTGCCGCATCCAATTAGCCCCAAGGTTTTTCCAGTAACTCGGCAGCCAATCAGGGATGTTTTTTTCCATTCTCCGCGCTTCATCGACCTGTCGCCTTCAACGAGGTTTGTGCAATGCGCAAGAATGTAGGCGATAACTCCTTGGGCAACATCGTAGGATTGGGCTGGAACATTATAGAACTTGATTCGCTTTTCAGCTAGACAGTTCAGGTCGATGTGGTCAGTGCCGTGAGTGGCGGTTATCACGCATTCAAGGCTCGTCATGATGTCAACTAGTTCTTTGTTTACCTTTGTTTTGCTTCGGACAACAAGTATTGTGACTTCGTCTAAAGGCAAACTGTAATCGATGTCGCTGGATTGAAACACCTTCCCAAACTTGGATAGGCGATCAAGGAATTCTTGACCGAAGTTGTCGCACACCAAAATCGTATGCTCACTCATCGTTAAACCACACACTAACATCCACAGTTCTTAGGCACGCGCTTGTGGGAAACCCACTGATTAAGGCTGAAATTACGTCGCATGTCGAACAGCTCTTTAGCTCAGGGAAAGAGGTCAACACATTATTTAAGCATTTATGGCATGTTTAAAGTTTTATCTAAACTTTCCATCCAAGCTCAACTAACACTTTCCCGAGGGCTCCCAGCATAGAGTCTATGTCCGCAGATTCGATGTAGCCCATGTTTCCTATCCGGAAGGTCAAGTTTTGCACGGTTCCGTAGCCCTTCGCAAGCTCAAACCCTTCCCCACGCATCCTCCCGTAAACCTCAAGCCCATCAATGCCTGCAGGAGCATTCACGCAGTTCACTGTTGGGCTCTCGTATCCGCTCTTGGGAAACATTGTCAGCCCCAGTTTCTGGACGCCTTCCCGAATACGACGATTCCGTTCCGCATACAGGTCAAAGAACCATTCCTTTCCCCCTTTAGACTCGATCATCTTAAGAATCCTGTTCAAACCAGCGATCTGCGGAATAACCGAAGTCATGGGTGTGCCCCTCTTCTTCTGATGTTTCTCCCACACCTTGAAGTCGAAGTACCAGCCCTTATTCTCGGCGCTCTCCGATTTTTTCAGAGCCTCCGTGCTTACGCTTCCCAAGCCCAAACCAGGAGGAACCCCGAAGCATTTCTGGGAACTAGAAAAGCAGACATCCAAGCCCCACCTGTCAACTTTGATGTCGGTTCCGCCCATGGAACTCACAGCGTCAACGAACACCAGCTTATCATGCTTTTTTGCGACTTCAGCAAGTTTCTCTAGAGGGTTTATGAGTCCCATGCTGGTTTCGTTGTGGGTGATGGAAACAGCCTCAACATCTGGAATCTCAGACAACTTTTGGTCCAGCAAATCTGGAAGTATGGGTTCGCCTAGGGGAACCTCGAGCGTTTCAACTTGTTTCCCGTTTGCGGCTGCTACTTCCGCGTACCGTTTGCCGAAGCTTCCGCATATACAGCAGAGCATCTTCTTGTTTACGCAGTTCCTCACTGACGCCTCCATGAATCCGGAGCCCGTGCTTGAGAACAGGAAAACCTCGCTTTTTGTCTCCAAGAACCGCTGCAGCATCTCCACGGTTTCGACGTGCAGCTTCTTGTATTCTTCGCTGCGGTGACTAACCATCTGATGCCCCATCTCTTCCAGAACC
>CAYVVO010000128.1:0-5210 GCA_964455275.1 uncultured Candidatus Bathyarchaeia archaeon
GCTGAAGAATCGAAGACAGAAGAGATAATCGGCAGTTTATCGAAGAACGGCGTTCAAGCCTCTGTAATAGGTGAGGTAACAGAGCCCTCGCTGGGAAGAAATTTGGTGACAAAAGCCGGAGAAAAAACCGAGCTTGTCAGACCTGCCAGCGACCACCTGTGGAAGGCACTCGCAAAGCCAGCCAAAACTTAGCTTTCCCTTTTTCTTGGAGCTTGCTCAGAATAGGTCTTGCCGTAAATGTTCTGCCAAATCTTTCAGGTCTATCCATTGGACAGCCACGAATCCTATGATGATTCTGAGCCACACCCACAAAATACGTATAAGCACTGTTGCCGCTGCGGCGACAACGGATTCTACGGCAAGAAGAGTGAAAAGCCAAGTCATAGCCGTATCCACAACGCCTACTTCTCCGGGTATTCCGAGGGGAATAGACTGGATGCTTACGCTGACGGAGTGAACAACCACTATTATGGCAAAGTCAACGTGCTGACCGAGAGAAACGAATACAAGATAAGACAAGAGGACACTGAAGAACCAGCCAATCAACGAAAAAAGTATTGGCGGAACCAAACTTCGCGGGTTTCTGCGTAATATGTCGATGGAATCATGAAAAGCAGTCAACGCTTTTATTGCCGTTGCTCTTAGGCGGTTAATATCCAAACGCCCCCTAGTAACAAAGGCTACAAAACGCAGTGAAACGTCAATTAATCTCTGCGCCAGCTTCTCTTTTAAACTGAAAAGAAATATGAAAAACAGCGAAATGGCTGTACCAACAAGTATTAACAAAATCAGACTTGAAACAAGAACAGGAACCTCGATTTCTATGACGTAAAGCCAAACGAAGCTGACGACCAAACTTACCGTAGCCGTTACCATGAGCAGAATCCTGTGGCTCACAACTGACGCCAAAATTTTCCCTCCTTTTTCGCCTGACTGCTTGGTCATCAAGTAAGCTTTGGTTGCGTCTCCGCTGATAGACTCCGCTGGCACCAGAAGGTCAACAAAGAAGCCTATCCACGTGAACAAGAAAGTTTTTCGAAAGGGAACTCTTACAGAGAGGGGGCGGAGAAGATACTGCCAAGTCAGAGAGTTTATAGCCATGTTCAATAGGAGAACCGCGACTGCAAGACCGTAATAGAAGATGTCCACATGCTGGATTATAGCAAGGATTTCAGGGATGCCAACGAAGAAATGGAGATAGGCTACGAAAATCAAAACACCCAGCAGCAGAAAAGGAACCGTTTTCCTCAGTTTCAACCCGTTTTCAGTAACCATCAGCTTCCGCGTCCATCGTGAATACGAGCAAATAGACCTTTCTGCATATTATCTTTTGCTCGGTTCCAGTCAATAAAGAGAACACAAGTTGAACTCAATTCCCAGCCTGTCGGAAAGACAAAATTCAGTAATCACATGCTCTATTCTTAGAATTCTGGTTCTGTTTTCCCCAGTTTCTTGTCTAAGCATGCTTTGATGAAGCCGTAATATTCTGGTTCTGGTTTAGTGGGTCTGCTCTTGAATTCGCCGTGGAACTGGGAGGCAAAGAAGAAGAATCTGCCCGGAAGCTCCAGAATCTCCTTTCGTCTGCCGTCGGGACTGTTTCCCGAGAAAACCATTCCATTTTTCTCCAGAGTGCTCCAGTAGTCAGGGTTGACTTCCCATCGGTGACGGTGACGCTCAAAAAGTTTTTCAGCACCATAAAGCCTGTAAGCCAACGTGTCTTTATGCACCCAAACCTCATGGGCGCCCAAGCGCATAGTCCCGCCTTTATTGTTCACGTTCCTCTGCTCAGGCATCAAATCGATCACGGGGTGAGGCGTGTCCGGATTTATTTCAGTGCTGTTGGCTCCATCCAATCCACAAACGCTGCGGGCAAACTCGACAACCGCCAACTGAAATCCGTAGCAGATTCCCAGAAAGGGCACGTTATTTTCGCGGGCAAAATGGATGCCGTTAATTTTTCCTTCAGTTCCTCGGGGACCAAAACCGTAAGGAATAAAGATTCCATCGTGCCCCTCCAGAAGCTTCAACCCCTCCGCGTTATTTTCTAGGTTCTCCGCCTCAATGTAGTTTATCAGAACTTTTGTCTGGCAGGCTACGCCGGCGTGTCTGAAAGCCTCATTCATGCTCACGTAACTGTCAACTAAGCCCGCGTATTTGCCAATCAACGCTACCTTAACTTCATGCTTGGGGTTCTCAAAGGAGTCCACAAATTTTTTCCATTCACCCCACTTGGGAGTCTTTTTTGGTAGACCCAACCGCCTGCAAACATAATCGCCCATACCCTGTTTATCCAAGATTAGGGGAACTTTGTAGATGGATGGAACATTATAGGAGCAGAACACCGCTTCTTGGGGGATGGTGCCAAAGAGCGCTACTTTCCGAAGGGTCTCTTTGTCAATCATGTTTCTGCATCTAGCCACTATGGTGTCCGGCTGGATACCTATTCTGCGTAGTTCGTTGACGCTGTGCTGAAGGGGCTTAGTTTTCATTTCACCCGTGACATCCAAAATCGGAACAAGGGCAAGGTGAACGTAGATGATGTTGTCGAAGCCTTCTTCTAGCCGCATCTGGCGGATCGCCTCTAGGAAGGGCAGCCCTTCTATGTCTCCAACTGTTCCCCCCAGCTCTGTCAACACAATGGCGCCCTTTGATTGTTCCGCGACCATGCGGATGCGCCGTTTAATCTCGTCGGTGACGTGGGGAACGATCTGGACGCATCTGCCCAGAAAGTCGCCTCGCCGTTCACTGTCGATGACCGTTTGATAGATTTGCCCGGTTGTTATGTTGTTTTCTTTTGGCAGGTTAACGTTCAGAAATCTTTCGTACCCGCCAAGGTCGAGGTCTGTTTCGCCGCCGTCCTCTGTGACGAAGACTTCCCCGTGGATGTAGGGGTTCATGGTTCCGGCGTCAACGTTCACGTAGGGGTCAACCTTTATGACTGTAACGTCGAAGCCTCGAACCTGAAGCATCTTACCTATTGATGAGGTGACGATTCCTTTACCCACCGAGGAGAGTACCCCACCCGTTACAAAAACATACTTAACCATCCGCATGACCTTCTCATAACAAACCCCTAAACTATGTTCGCCGTTAAAAATTCTTTCTACAAGATAACGTCTCTGCCCAATTAATTAGGCTGTTAGCCTCTGAAGTTTGCCAATTCTTTGCCTCGCTTTAAGGCAGCCAAAGCCAGCTCGCCAGATTCTTTCATGGTTCTGCCCACAGAAACGAAACCATGATTTTTTAGCACAACCAGATTTTTGTTCCCCAGAACCTTCAGCGCTTCCCTTGCCAACGCATTTGTTCCGGATTCATGCTCCCTTTCTGTGACCGGAAACCCCAGTTTCTCAGCGTTCATTACGATTGCCTTATTGTGTCCATGAAATACTGCATTGATTTCTTTACGTGCCCTGTAGATTAGATAATGCATTACCGCCTCTGAGGAGGGCTGCCTGCTTCCCTCAACATAGACAGTGTCACTCTTTTTGTCGTAACTTTTCACGTACACAAAACAGTCGTTGCCTAGGTTTTCTTTGCTTTTCAGCCCAGACGCCGTTATCACAAAGCCTTCTCTGGACCTGAAGCTCAAGTTGCCAGTGTAATTTCCCTCAAACTCTGGAGTCAAACCGTTTTTCTGGAATCTTCTGCACCATTCTTTCAACTCTTCAATTCTGGCGTCGCTGGGGACCTCATCAGAAACAAAACTGATGTTGAATCTAATTTTTCCTTCTTTCATTTAACCACTTAACAGTTGGTCGGACCCATCTACAACCATTTTTTCCTTCTGAAGTAAACCAGCATTACTGCGCTAACGGCGAGCATTACAGTGTAGACCATGGGATAGCCCCAAACCCAATCAAGTTCTGGCATGTATTTGAAGTTCATTCCGTATATGCCTGCTACAAGGGTCAAGGGAATAAATATTGTCGCAATAATCGTTAGCACTTTCATGACTTCGTTCATTCTGTTGCTGACGCTTGAAAGGTAAATGTCCAGCATTCCGGAAAGCATGTCCCGAAAGGTTTCCAGAGCGTCAATAACCTGAATTGTATGATCGTAAACGTCCCTCAGGTAAATGTCTATGGATTTGTCGATTAGGGGCGATTCCCATCTTTCCAGTCGACTGATCACCTCCCGTAAAGGCCAAACAGACTTGCGGAGAAAGATCAGTTCTCTTTTCAAACGGTGGATGGTATGCAGAACTTCCGGGGTCGGATTCTTAACCAACTCATCTTCTATGTCTTCGATTTTTTCTCCAATCTTTTCCAGAACCATAAAGTAGTTGTCAACAATGGCGTCTATCAGGGAATAGGCGAGATAGTCGACTCCCATTTTTCTGATTCGTCCACGATCGGTTCTGATTCGTTCCCGGATTGGGTCAAAAACGTCTCCCTCGCTCTCCTGAAACGAGATAACATAGTTTGAGCTGAGAATTAAGCTGACCTGTTCAGTCTTCGTTTCGTTTTCCTCTTCGTCGTAGCTGAGCATCTTTAGTACCAGAAAGAGGTAGTTGTTAAAATCCTCCATTTTTGGGCGTTGCCCCGTGTTCATGATGTCTTCCAGAACAAGTGGATGTATTTTGAAGTGTTTTCCGATTTTTTCTATGCTGTCTACTTGATGAATGCCATCCAGGTTTATCCATGTTGCAGTGGACTTGTCACTGAATGGAAAAACTTCATCAATCGTCTCTACTTCCTTTTCTTGAAATTTCTCCTCATCATAATCAATGATTGTAATCTTCACTTTTTCAGTTTTCTTTTTTCCAATGTATATTGGAGTTCCTGGCGGAAGACCAGCCTTTTTTGATCGCTTGATAAAACGCCGCGTTACAATACACCCAATGCTCGGTTTCCCTATGGTCTATTTATATTTTTTCAGAGTGTTTTGCAGGTGTGCTGTTCTTCTGGTTCAGAAACTTGTGATTACTAAATCCTGTTCGGCTCAATTATTACCTTCAATGATTTTCCTGCTTCTGCTACAAGCCTGAAGCCTTCGGCAATCTCTCGGATGTCTAGTCTGTGGGTTATCATGTCCTCGACGTTTACTTGTTTTTGAGCTAGAATCTTCAGGGCTTCCTCAAGGTCTCTTGGCGCTGCGCCATAGGAGGTTCGTATTGTTGTTTCGTTTCTCCAGAACTCTGTTATGGGTATCGGAATTTTGGTTGTGGGGTCTGGAACCGCAAAAAACAGGATTGTTCCTCCCCTGTCTAC
>CAYVVO010000129.1:0-3369 GCA_964455275.1 uncultured Candidatus Bathyarchaeia archaeon
GCCTATGACAATTTCAACTGGCTCTCGTATGCCCAATTGCTCTATCGTGTTTGTGCCTCCGCCCAAATTTTTCTTGAACCAGATCAAGCCGCCGAAGGTTGCTGCGGTGTTGTCGATTCCTGAGGGGTTTCCAGCATAGGCTTTCTCCGCTTCATAGGCAATGTCATTAATTCGTTCATCTGACAAATCTAGGCAGAACTCTTCCGCTATGGCTCTGGCAATCGCAACGCTGCTTGCCGCGGAAGCTCCAAGCCCGCTGAATCCGGGCAGGTTTCCGCCCAACCAAACGTCTATAGCAACCTTCTTGACGTCCATGCCCATTGCCGCTAGCATTCTTTCGATTGACTCTAGCTGCTGCAGTTTCTTCTTTTCAGCGTACCCTTTTGCGCCACTTCTCTCGTCCGTTACATTGATTCCTTTTACGGCTTTTTTCACTTCTGCATCAGCCGCTGAATCAACTGCTGAAGCAATCCCTGGTACGCCATGAACAACAAAGTGTTCACCAAACAAAATTGTTTTTCCGAAACCAGAACCTCTACCCATTGGAACATACCCAAAAGACAATGGAAGGGAATATAATAAAATACTTTTAGGTTAGTTAACAACCTAAATTTCTTTCGTGATATTCATGCGCTTGTTTCAAGAATTAACTTACCACACTTGTCATGTAAATTTGTATCAAGCTCCATATAACAGGCGAGTGATAATAATGCCTCAGGTTCTTCCGCTTAATTGGGAGAAGATATCATGAGCAATCAATCTATAGAACAGAAGCCATCCAGAACAGCTGGAATTGTCTGTTTCTTTCGTGCATGTGCAAACAAAGAAAAAAATGAGCAAATTCGTGGACCCGATCATCTAGCAAAAATCTATCTAAAAGGGTTTGACAGTCTGCTGCTAACCTTCCACAAACTAACATTGACGATAGCCAAAAGAAAGGTGCCAGGAACCTACGAATACGTTATTGCCAGAACCAAATTCTTTGACGAAGTCTTCAAGCAGGCACTTGCGGAGAATTATCCTCAAATCGTATTTCTTGGAGCAGGATATGACACCAGACCTTACCGGTTTAAAGATTCCATAAAGCAAACAGAAATTTTTGAATTGGATGTTCCTACAACACAGCAAATCAAAAAACGGTTTTTGAAAAAATCTAACATCCCCATACCCGATAAGCTACACTTTGTTGCAATCAACTTCAACAAAGAAAACCTTGGCGAAGTCTTGATTAATGCAGGATTCAAAATGAACAAAAAAACTCTGTTCATCTGGGAGGGCATCACAGAGTATTTAACCCCTGAAGCGGTAGACTCCACACTAGATTTTATCCGCAAAAACTCTGGAAACACTGTTGCCTTTAACTACATTTACAAATCCGTAGTAGATGGAACCTGCGATTACTACGGCACTAAAGAAGTAGCCAAAGCAGCGTCAGAATCAAATGAGCCATACCAGTTTGGAATTGAAGAAGGCAAAATTGAACAATTTCTAAACGCCAGAAGATTTGAAACAGTCACCCATTATACCGCAGAAGAATTAGAGAAAAAATATCTCACCAAAGACAACGGCTCCATTTTTGGAAAAATATGTGGCCATGTGTGTCTCATACTTGCCTCAGCCAAAACTTAAACAGCTAATTTGGGTTCACTAAACCATTCGAACTTGGCGCGAACCTGCCCTAAATTCCAAACGCATTGACTATGTTTATGTTAACTTTTCGTGAATGCTATGGATGCGTAGCCTACTACTGCAGAACGGTCGCCTATTACGTCGCCGCTTGTCTTGTAGCATAGCAACTGTGCCTTTTTGGCGCCCAGCTCTTTTGCTGCTGTTATGGCGGCTATGGTGGGACCGTAACCGCAGGTGGATATCGCATAAGCTTCTACGGTATTGTAGTATTGTGTTTCGTCCATCTTGAGGACAGCATCTATCGCCATTTTGTCCTTCTTTTCGGCTCTTTCCTGGGGCTCGTAATGGGTCATGTCAGAGGAGGCGATAACCAGCCCGTTCTTTCCCCTCAAGGCTTCTGCAACCGCTTTTCCAACTTCGCGGCTGGACTCTAAGTCTTGCATCATGAAACAGATTGGAACAAACTTGAACTCTGAACCGTAAAGGTATTGAAGGAAGGGGAGTTGAAGCTCAATGGAATGCTCGTAAGCATGCGCCCTATCATCAACATCAACAATTCGGGATGCACTCAAAATCTTGTTAGCGGTTTCGGTGTCAATCTCCACATCGCCCAGAGGCGTACGCCACGCCCCCTCATTCATAATCGAAAGCGCGCTTCCCCGTCCAGTGTGGTTGGGACCAAAAATCACTATAACGTCTGGTTTTCCATCCTTCGCTAGACTGTAATATGCGTGGGCGGCTACAGGACCAGAAGCCATGTATCCGGCGTGGGGAACAACAAGCCCAACAATGTTTCGTGGGCCCTCCTCCACTACTGAAGGAAGGCTGCCGGGTCCCAGCCTATGAGTGAAAAGCTCTTCTATCTGCTTTCTTAAGCTGTTGGGGGTGCCAGCGTACCATGAACCTGCGACTGCCGGGTGCCTAATTTTCAATCGTCGTCTACGTCCCCTCTTTCCCTAGTCAGCTTTATTTCGAAGTCTTCGATGGACTGACTTGGGTCGCCGTCCGGCGGGATTTCGCCTCTCTCGCGTAGTATCTGTCTAGCTAGAAGCCAATAAATAACTGCCAAGGCCCGTCTCCCCTTGTTGTTGGTGGGTATAACCAAGTCTACAAAGGAGAAATCGTTGTCGGTGCTGCAAAGCGCTATCAAAGGAATTCCGATGCTAGCCGCTTCTTTCACCGCTTGCACATCAGCTTTGGGGTCAGATAGTATTATTATGCTAGGCTCGAGGCGGTTTGGGTAAAGCGGGTTTGAAAGCATTCCGGGGATGAACCGTCCAACTATCGGGGTTGCTCCAACTACTTCACAGAATTTCTCTACAGGAGACTGCCCATACAATCGTCCAGCTACAGCCACTATCTTCGAGGGTTCAAATCGGGCTAGAAACTTTGCAGCCACTCGTATACGTTCATCTGTTTTTTTAACATCCAAAACGAACAAGCCGTCAGCACTAACTCGATATATGAACTGTTCCATGTCTTTTGTTCGCATTCTGGTTCCTATATGAACCCCCGCGGACAACAGCGTATCCTGGGGTAACAAAAGGTCTTCCTCGCTGAATGTTTCGATTTTTTCTTCACTTTCGGACAAGATTTTTTCCTCCAACCACCTAGATTATTGACATTTCGGCTCTATTTCCAAGAGTTTCTTCTATGCGGATTAGCTCGTTGATTTTCGCCACTCGCTCTCCATGTAACACTCCAGTCTTGATGACTGGACAAGAGAAAGCAACGGCTAAG